>CALLQJ010000030.1 GCA_938014865.1 uncultured Fastidiosipila sp. | reverse complement strand
ATCCGGACCACTACCCTTACGGTCTCGAAAAAGAAAGCATTGATTTCTTCGCGGGCAAAAGCGTGGAAGAAAATTTTGAACTCTACCGCAGCTGCTTTTTGCTTTATACAGACGGAATGACGCCCGAAACTAATGACAAAGCCGTCTGTTCTTTGGACTGCATGCCGACCTGTTATAACCTCTTAGGCCTTCCCTATGATTCCAGGCTGCTTTCAGGACGGGACGCCTTCAGTCCGACGGAGGGCTTGTGCATCTTTATGAACCGCAGCTGGATCACGGACCAGGGCCGCTACAATGCCTTAAACGGTGAATTTGAAGCGGATTTCAAATTAAACAGCATCGCCAAGCAATACCCCGGCTACCGGGAAGCGGCCGAAAAAACCGCCGCCGAAGTCGCAGCGGATCCGGCGGCCTATGTGGAGCGGATCAATCAGAAAGTGGCCAATCGCTTCAACGCCGCAGCCAATGTTTTAGACTTTGATTACTATGCCTATCTCAGGGATAAGACGTCCTGATCCGCGGCAGCGCCGCCTGTCTCGGGAATAAGGCGTCGTGCGTCGTAATCCGCGGCAGCGCCGCCTCATGCGGGACAAGGCATCATCATGTAAACAAGAGAAAACCGATCAGGTAAGACAAAAGATTCAAGCTGCCTGATATCAGAAGGGCCTGCCGGCGCGGCAGGCCTAAACTATAGCGGTAGAGCAAGGCTTCGATCAGAATAATAAGCACTTCAGCCGGCCAAAGCCCGAAATAAGAGGGCCGGAAATTCCGGCGCCGGGCCAAAAGTCTCAGAATAAGATTAAAGGGAATGTTCGTCAGCGTGTTCGCAGCAAAGCAAAGGAGGAAGGCCTCTTTTTTTCGGATAAAGGCGGCCATCCCCAAAAGTTCAATCCCTAGGGTATAAAGATAGGCCTTCAGCATCAGCCGCGTTTCTTGCGGATAATGACGACAATAATGACGGCCAGAAGCAGCAGGACCGCAATGGCGATCGCAATCCCCCATTTTCCAAAAGCGTCCGTCACAATATCCGAAGTGTCGGGTATATCCAAAAGCAGCTGATTAAAAGCACTTGTCAGGCGATCGTTCATGATGAAATCTCCTTTTTCTCCAGCACAAAATCCACGATCAAGCTGATGATAATTAAGATGATTAAAATAAAGGCAAAGCTCTGCTTGCTCCGCGGCATCAGACCGAGGAAAAAAGCAGCCGACAAAGCCAGCTTATTTATGCCGAAAGCCGTCCCCGCACGATGCGGCAGGAGTTGTTTCAGGCCGTAAAGCGGGTAAAGATTGAAAAGCAAGAGCATAATAAAGGCCGCCTGCGACACCCCCATCCCCGCGAGGAGCTCCAGCAGAAAGACCAGGAGAAGGGCAAGCGGGAAAAGCTTGGCCGAAAACTTCTGTTCAAAAAGATAAGACCCCAGCACCTTAAATCCGAAGACAAAGACCCCGATCAAAAGATAAGGCCAGGTCTCACGCGAAAAGATCGGCCGCGAAAGTGCCAGCGCCGCTTCCAAAAAGACCGCCGCCAAAAACAAAAGCACGAGCATCGCCGCCCTTATGCTTCGCGAATGATCAAAAAGCAAGTAAACGTAAGGTCTTTTGGCGCCGTGCACGGGCGGAAATTCCCAATGCATTTTATAAAGCCAGACCTGCGCACCCAGCAGGAAAACCAGCAGAATCAAGGGCACGAAAAACGTGATCGTCCCGAGCCCGAAATACGTCCCCAGGACCAGCCCCAGACCGCCGGCCCCGTTGAAGATGCCGTTCTCCCCGTAATGGAAGGAGCTGAGAATCGTCCGCCCCGCATACGTATGGAAGAACGCATTCCCCACGGCCGTCAGAATAAGCGGCGAGAGCTCCCCGGGCCAGAACCCCAAGACCATCAGCCCCAGGCCTAAAATCAGGACCGGGGCATGCGAAAATTTATCGGAGAAAAGCCCGATCAAAAACTGCAGGCTGAAAGCCAGCAAGGTATAAATGACCGCGACGGTCAGAAAGGGAAGTTCCCACGCCGTGCGCATCAAGATGAAATACGATGCAAAGTCCACGGCAAAATGCGTCAGCGTATGCAGCAAAAGCACGGTGCGCTTGCGCGCGGCAAATTCTTTCAGGGGAAAGTCTTTTTCTGCATTTCCATAAGAATCGATATAAGAGCGAAAGGGTGTTTCGGACATATCTACCTCATTTCAGACGAGAGGGCCATCTGATATTTCTTCCATTCTAATATAAATCCGCTGTAAATTCAGAAAAAGCGGCAAAATCAAAAGCCTCAGGCCTCGCAGATCTCGTAGCGGTTCTTTTCAGTATCTATTTTCACGACGGTTCCGTCGCTGTAAACGGCCTCCTGCTTCTTCCCGCTCTCATCCAAAAAGCGATGTTCCTTAAGCTCGCAATACGCCAGTTTCCCCTGGAGCTTCTGCACGACACGGGCCCTTTCAATCTTTTCTTTCAAGGCCTCGGTATGCGAGGCTTCATCATCAAAAACCCCGTCTACACCGGGATAAGCGCCTTCCCGGATCAGGTAAGGCATGCCCGCATTCAAAAGCGCATAGAGCATATAGTCCTCATGCTGATCGTCGGCCTTTTCCATCGGCCAGGGCAGCATCATGGCATCGTGGTAGACCAGATTAAAGAGGGGCACCGGGATGCCGAGGCGAGGGGCGCCGGGGCGGGCTACCATGAAATCATGCGGGCCGTAATGGGCAAAGACGATTTCACGCATGGCCCAGTCCGCCGCTTCTTCCGAACTCGGCACGATCCCCTGACTGTTCAGCCAGGCAAAGCAGGCTTCCCGCGCCAGGAGGCAATCTTTTCGTGTCGCCCGGT
>CALLQJ010000029.1 GCA_938014865.1 uncultured Fastidiosipila sp. | reverse complement strand
GTAGAAGACTTCTTCTTTTGCCAAAGAAACACGCAGCACGGGCCGTAATTTTCCGATTTCATGCTCGGCGATTGCCGCCTGCACTTTTTCGTCGTGTTCATCAAGCGTCAGCAGCACGCCCGGATCGTCCGCCTCCACCGGCTCGGGCCGGAGTCCTAAGTGCCGCATGGCACCGGCCAGTCCGCCGGGCCCTTGGTAGTTCATCAGGGCCGGCCAGAGCCTTCGTTTTAAAAGAAGCGGGTGTCCGTTTTTTCCCTGATACGAGGCGACCGCCGCATCGCTTCTTGACGCGAGAAGCTTCCGGACCGTTTTCGAGCTGAAGCAGGGAATGTGATTCGGCGTGATCAAGACGCGCCGGCAGTCTTCGGGAATTTCCTTCAGCGCAAAGCGGATATTGTCGATCATCTCGGCATCTTTTTCAGGATTCTGCAAAAAGCTGACCCCGAAACGGGCCAGCGATTTTTCCAGTGCATGATGCTCCTGATGCGTGATGACATAAATTTTCTTGAGTCCCGCCTCCTGCAAAAGCAAAACGAGACGTTGCTCGGCGGTCAGATTGCCCGCTCCAAGCATGGGTTCAAGCGCTGTGTCTTTCCCCGTACGTCCCGATGCAATGATAAGTGCCGCGTCCATGCATGCCTCTTCTCTTACATTTATATACAAAGTTCCGTTGTCCTTTATAGAATTATAGCATTGAAAATGAAACAGAGATCTTGGGATAAGTAAATCGGCAGCTCAGGCTTTTTATCTGGCGTCCATAAAAAAACTGCCTTTCCGGTTCAAGCCGTCAAGACAGTTTTCATAAATTACGTTCAGATTAAAGTCTCAGGATAAAAAGCCTTTCACGATTCGGCTGACCTCACCGCCGTCTGCCTGTCCCGCCACTTCGGCGAGGACCGCTTTCATGACCGGGCCCATGTCGCGCATGCTGTCTGCGCCCAGTTCATCAATTTTCTTTTTGACGATTTCAGTCAGTTCCTCTTCGCTGAGCTGTTCCGGCAAATACTCTTCCAAAACAGCAATCTCTTTTTCCGCCTTTTCTTTGATATCCGGCCGTTCGTCGCCCGCTTCTTCAATCAGCTCATGACGCTTCTTGACTTCTTTCTGGACAACGGAAATAACAACCGCATCGTCAGCTTCGATCTGTTCGTCTTTTTCAATTTGCAAGACGCCCGCACGTACGAGCTGAACGACTTCTTTGCGCATGGCGTCTTTGTTCTTCATAGCCGATTTAAAATCAGCTTTGAGTTGTTCTTTAAGATTTTCCATTTTTTAACGCTTCCTTTTACGTGCAGCTTCAGACTTCTTCTTACGCTTTACGCTCGGCTTCTCGTAATGCTCACGCTTACGAACTTCCGCCAGGACGCCTGTACGTGCAACCGAACGCTTAAAACGACGGAGGGCACTTTCCAGAGACTCATTCTCTTTTACATGGATTTCTGACACAATCTCTCCCCCCTCTCTCGGCGCTGAATGAATGTTCCTTCTTTTCGGACATTACGCTAACCCCTATTATAAATTGTAAAATTGCTGAGGTCAATTAAAAACAGAAAATTCGGACGGCCCGGACCGGCGTTAAGGCTTCAGTCGCCCAAAATCGTATGCATTTTCTCCTCCAGCTCCGGCAGGTCCTCATGGCACAAAAGCCCGACCAAATAGTCGCCCGCCAAGAGTTCGACATGGCCTTTCGGCAGGATCTCCTGCGCCCCGCGCTTGACCGAAATCCAGAGCACATTATCCGGCCAGTCAATCTCGCGGATCTTCTTCCCGGCGGCTTCGGAGCCCGGATCAATGCTGAATTCCACCATAAGATCCGGCCGGCCGGCGGGTTTGGCTGAAATGTGTTCCGCTTCGCGCGAGTAGCGTTCCGCCTGGCGCAGCGCCGTCACACGGTGCGTATAGCGCTTCTGCTGATTTTCCAGGATGATGTCCAGCAGGGACTCGTAGACCGGTTCGGAACGGCAGACTTCTGCGGTAAAGTAAGACACCAGCGCCACCAGACCCAGCGGCAGCAGATAGGAGAAAGAGCCGGTCATTTCTACGATCAGAAGTATCCCCGTGATCGGCGAACGCACGATGGCCGCAAAATGCCCGCTCATGGCAATCACGGAAAAGACCAGGACCCAGTCCGGATCGATCAGGCCGGCCTCGGCACAAAGCGTGCCGAAGCAGTTGCCGAGCAGCGAGCCTAAGATCAGGAGCGGAAAGAAGATGCCGCCCGGCAGCCCCGAACAGAAGGCCAGAAGCAGCAAGATCAGCTTAAGGGCGTAGATCAGGAGCAGTTCCGGCACGGGCAGGTTCTCCCCGTTCGGCAAAAAGATAAAGGGTTCGCCGGATCCGAAGAGCGAAGGCTTCCAGAGGACGGCCAGAGCCGTCAGCAGAAAAGGAATCATCGGCTTCAAAAATTTCGGAATCGGCAGCTTGGCATAGAGCCTTTTGCCTTTGATAATCAGAAAGTTAAAGAGCACGCCGCTGAGCCCGATTATGATGCCCAACAGAATAATCAGCCAGTAAATCTGCGGCCGCATATGCGGAAGCTGCGGAATATCCAGCACCGGCTTCACGCCTAAGATCAAGCCGGAGACAAAGTCCGAGGCCAGCGCCGCCGAGAGGGCCGACACCATGGCCAGCGAGGAAAAACTGCGGTGCACTTCTTCCAAGGCAAAAAGCAAACCCGATATAGGCGCATTAAAGGCTGCCGCCAGACCGGCCGCCGCCCCGCCGGCAATCAGATAGCGCTCTTCCGAACGCGACTTATCCGTCAGCTTGCAGTAGCCGTCGGCGACCGACGCCCCGATCTGCACCGAAGGACCCTCCCGGCCCAAGGTCAGGCCGCCGCCTAAGGTGATCAGGCCGCCGAAAAACTTATAGACCAGAACGCGCAGCCAGTTCGTCTTGAAATGCCCGCTCATGGTCCCGGCGACCTGCGGAATGCCCGAACCGCCGATCATGGGTTCGCGCTGCACCATAGCAGAAGCCGCTGCCCCTGCCGCGAGCATGCCCAAGACCACGATCAGGCCCGAAGAAAAACTGCCGCGTCCCCAATCGAAGGCCTCGGATACCGCGCCCCCGATCACGGGAATCAGCCAGCGGTAGCAGCTGACGACCAAGCCGGACACCAGCCCGACCAAAATGCTGTTAAAGGTCAGCAGCCTTGCGTTTCTGTGTCTGTTTTTTACATCTTCAGAAGTACTCATTGTTCTCTTTCCGTATTCATCGATTTAAATTGCGCTTTCGCTTTCATTTATCTTACTAAAGCCGCAATATGTCAAATACTCCGGGAAAGAAGGCGGAAACGGGCGGAAAAGCGCCGAACAAAAGGCTTAAGAAAAGCCCGGACTCATCCGGGCCATACATTAATTCTGATGGTTTTAAGTCTTTGCCGAGGCAATTTCCCGAAGGCAGAGGCCTTCTTATCCCCTACAAAGTCTTCTCTTTCAAGCCTTTTAAATCCGTCAGACGAAGGTCACCCTTCGGCAGTATTTCCAGAAGACCCTCCCCTTCAAACTGATGGATTTTCCGGCTCATCGTTTCCCGCGTCACCCCGGCATAGGACCCGAGTTCTTCCCGGTTCAGATTGGTCGACAAAAGCACGCCGTTTTCTTCCGTCTCGCCGAAGCGCTCGCTTAAGTTCAGCAGCACCTTCGCCACCCGCTGATCGGCATTCGGGGTCGAAAGCACGTCCACCAGAGATTCCGAGAATCGGATCCTCTCATACGACATCTCAAGCAGCTCTTCCAAAAAGTGCCGGTCCTGCATCAGGATCGTACGGACGTCCTTGGACGACAAGGTAACAATAAAAGAATCCGAAAGCGCCGTGCCGGTATAGGCATAGTAATCACCGGAAAGAATATTCAAGCCGCCGACAAATTCACCGGTCTTATATATGTATAAGATCTGCTCACGTCCGTCGGGCATATGCGCCGAAATTTTGACGTTGCCGCGGTAAATAATGTACATATGCGTTGCCGCTTCTCCGACCTCGGAGCCCTTCTCCACCGCCCCGATCCGGACCCTTTCCCGGATTCGTTCGTAACGCTCTTCACTCAGGCCCGCCAGAAGCGGAACCGCTTTATGATTCGTCAGTTCATAGCCTTGCATCAGGCAAACCCCCGTTTCTCCGGCTGCTGCATCCTGCAGTTAAATACTTATTACAGTATTATTACACAATTACACAAAGCTGTGTTCAGAATATGTCACATCGGTGCCGCTTTCCTCCGCAAATCCGTTATTATTCAGCTTTTATCCGTAAATCACGCCGGATCCCGGAACAAAAGCCCTCCCCCGATCCTCTTTCTGCATCCTCTGACCGGGGAAATAAAGCCTCTAAACTTAAGCGGCGGAATACTATATAATATGGAGTTGTTGAGAAAAAAATTAGAAATCAGGTGGCAAGCATGGACAAAATCATACTTACCGGGGACAGACCGACCGGAAAACTTCACATCGGACACTACGTCGGCTCGCTTAAGAATCGTGTAGCCCTGCAAAACTCCGGAGAATTCAAAGAAATTTACATCATGATCGCGGATGCGCAGGCCCTGACGGACAATGCCGAAGATCCCAAGAAGATCCGGGAAAGCATTTACCAGGTTATTCTGGATTACCTGGCCGTGGGACTTGATCCGGAAAAGAGTCATCTCTTTATCCAGTCGCAGATTCCCGAGCTTTTCGAGCTGACCTGCTACTACATGAATCTGGTCACGGTCGCGCGCCTGCAGCGCAACCCCACCGTCAAGTCCGAAATCAAGATGCGTGATTTCAAATCCAGCATCCCGGTAGGCTTCTTCAATTACCCGATCAGCCAGGCAGCGGACATTACGGCCTTCGATGCCACCTTGGTCCCCGCCGGCGAAGACCAGGCCCCGATGATCGAACAGGCCCGGGAAATTGTCCAGCGCTTCAATTACCTTTACGGCGAGACCTTGGTCATGCCCGATATTCTCCTGCCGAAAGAAAAGGCCGCTTTGCGCCTGCCCGGTACGGACGGCAAGGCCAAAATGAGTAAATCCGCCGGCAACTGCATTTACCTCTCCGACTCCGCCGAGGAGATCCGCGAGAAGGTCA
>CALLQJ010000028.1 GCA_938014865.1 uncultured Fastidiosipila sp. | reverse complement strand
GGTGATCCGGATGGAAGTATTCGTCGGGCTCGTTGCAGGTGAAGACATCCAGGTAGCTGCAGTCGGGCCGGAGGTTTTCCTTGAAAATCTCGGCAAAATTCCGCTTCAGATAATCCGGCGCCAGAATCGAGCAGAGATAGGTCTGCCGTCCGCCGTGCCAGCGGGCGTGCTCCGGATTGCTGCCGTCTTCCAAGGTGACCGCCTCGTCGCGGCTGAAGCTTTTTGCTTTAAAGTAATAATCCCGGTACTGGTCATGCAGACCGATCAGATTCCCCGAGGACTGTACCGTATTAAATAAGGAACGCAGGCCTTCGGGACCGCCGGCGTCTTTTCCGATCGGCAGAATATCGGGATGCTGATTGTCGTAGCCGGGTTCGGCCCAGCCATCCAGATGCAGATAAAATTTATCGGCACCGAGATCAATAAGTTCCTTGATCTCGTCTTCCCGCTCGGCAAAGGTTTTGAGCGCTTCATTTTTCTCCGGATGCTCGGGATCATAGAAAGAGGAATCTTCTTCCACATGGCTTTTGATGCCCATGTGCACTACCGAGGCACCGATCAGTTTTTTGACGGTCGGATTGCGATCGGCCTTTTCTTTCAGGGACACAAAGTGCCCGTTTTCTTTTACATAGCGGCGATAGCGCTTGGCCTGGCGGTTGTAGTCGTCGCCTGAGGCCTCGAAATATAAACGGCAGACTTGCTTATCGCTCCAGCGGCCCAGGCTGCGGAGCCAGTAGAAGTAAATTTCTTCGGTCGGTCCGCCGGCGGGGTGCGTGAGGCTGTAGCCGCCGTCCCAGGAGGTCTCGGCGATCATCTGCCAGCCTTGCCCGTCTGAGGCGACCTGCCCGATCCAGGGCATATAGGAGACGGCGGTATTGAATTGTCCGTCAAAGACAATGTTTTTGATCTCCGCTCCCCAGTCCCGCGGGATGAGTTCGCCTTGCCGGTACGGCAGGACGGTATAGCCGCTGTCTAAAAGCTTCGGCACCGGCCAGATGATGCGCTCGGAACGGGGCCCTCGGCCTTCCCTTTCTTCCAGGGGGATCCACTCGGCTTTGACTTCCCGGCGATTGGCGGGCAGCCATAGGCGGGTGATGAAATCGACATCGGCAAAATTTCTGTAGATGACATCAATGCCGGCCCCCCGGCCTTTTTCCCAGATCTTGACCTCGACGTCGGAAGGATCGGCTTCTTTAAAGGAGCGTTCGCTCCCGTCCGCCAGGCGCACACGCCCCGGCAGGAGTTCAAAGCACTTGTCTTCGGCGTCATTTACCTTCAGCTTGAAGCGATGCTCGTCCCGATCAAAGGAAACGGCAAAATTTGCGGCGGATAGATTACATTCTTTTTCTTTTTTATTCATGTTGTCCTCTGCTTTTGTAAAACGTATTATCTATTACTTTAGACGGACGGGCCGAAAAAACCAAGCGGCTTCGCAGATTATTTACTTCCGCTCTGTTTCTGCGCTCCCGCCGCATCCGGGCCGGTCTTCGGCCGGTCGCTTTTTGTCTCTTTTCCTTGCTTATCCGCGGCTTAAGATACAGTATTCTCCATAAAAAAAGGCTTAAACAAATAAGCCTTTTATAGAAAGATTACTATTTACCCTCACTCCCCGAAATTAATTGCCAGCTTGGCAAAAAGATCCTGCAGGATCAAACGGTCATTGACCTGCTTGTAGACCCGGATCTCCGGGGCATCCGCCACCTCTTCATAGCGCATATCCTCGTAAGAAAAGCGCGGCGCCGGCCTGATCTCATAAAGATCCGTCCGCTCCTTTTCATCCAGCAAGACACCGATCGTCGGATTATCCCCTAAGGTCCAGCTCTCCCCGTTCGGCCAGTCTTTATTGCGGCCGCTTGCCATATTAAAGGCAATGAGCTGATCAAATAAATATTTCCCGATCGCCCCGCAAGGCCTTACATGATACTGCAGTTCCGCCAGGGAAACGGCGACCTGCTTATAGACATTCTGCGGCACCTGCCAGATCGGCATGCCCGACTGCATGATGACATTCGCGGCGGCAATATCATTTTTGAGATTAAATTCGCTGCCGCCCTCAGGATAGGCGCCCCCGCCGATCCAGATGGCGGTCATGCGTTCAGAGATTTCCGGCTTCAGCAAAATGGCGGAGGCTAAATCCGTCACGGCGCCCTGCATGGCGATAAACAAAGGACAGCTGTCCTCACGCATGGCTTCCTGAATAATAAAATCACAGCCTTCGGAAAGCTGCGGTGTATTCTCATCGAGCAAGGGCTTTTCTGCCCCTTTAAAGAGCGGGTAATCGTCTTTGGCCCCCATCAATTTCAGGACCTTGCGGATTTCCTCCAGGCTCGCCTCGGCCGTGTGTCCTTTTCCGTACTCACGCGGATTGCTGTCAAAATGTCCGGCGATGATGCCTTTCACCTGAAACTTCGGCGTCAGCAGATGATGGACCAGGGCGTATTGATCATCTGCCTCATTTTTGCAGTCCGCATGCACAATCATCCGGACCTGCTTTCTTCTCGGGACCTTGAATGCAAATTTTGTTTTCATATGGACCTCCGCTTCATATCCATAGTAAAGAAAATGCAGGCGATATCAAAGCGGACGGGAAATGCCGTCTGAGCAGATATTGCGCTAAAAGTTGTCTTCTAAGATGTTTACTAATTCGTTTAAGTTGTACTTTTCATTCGTATATATAGAGAAAAGCACGGCTCATTCTTGTTTATTTCTTATAGTTATTGCTGAAAAAGAGGGGAAATGCGCAAAAAAAGTCAATATTCCGCGCCTTATTGAAGATTTGCTTCAGAATCTTCCCGCCGGGATATGCTATACTCATTCACACAGTAAGGAGTTTTCATTTTTTCTTTCTCCTTGCTTAGTCGCTTTTGCGACGTCCTTTCTTTTGTGCCGTTACCCGCGGCATCTTTATTCGGACAGCCCGACTTCGGCCGGGCTGTTTTTTTATCTTTAAGTCAGAAACTTCACGTCATAAACTTCGGAAATGCCGGATCTTCAGCTCATAATATCCAGAATCGTCCGGTCCGTTTCAAGCATGCCTTCGCTTGCCAGCCGGCCGACACTGCGGATGGTCGCATCAACATCCTCGCCGATGATCCCGTCCCCGCTTTCAAAATTCTGCTGATTCCGGTACATTTCATAGCCCCAGATCCCCGCATCCACGGCCGCCGCAATCTTGGCGGCACAGGACGGCTTGGCCCCGTCACAGATCGTGCCGGATAAAATGGCGATCGCATTGATGATGGTCTGCGCAACAGCCTCATAGCCGCCGCCGTGAAGATAGGCGATCCCCGCCCCCGCCGCGACGCCGGCACTCACGGCCCCGCAGTAAGCGGAAAGCCGGCCGATGCCGAGCTTCTGATAATGGGTGACAAGATTGCTCAAGATGAGGGCACGGTAGGTCTTTTCAGGACCGGCTTCGAGATACTTTGCATAGCGCAAAACGGGAAGAGAACTCCCCAGTCCCTGATTGCCGGAACCTGCAATGATGACAACCGGCATTTCACAGCCGCCCATCCGGGCATCACTGCCTGCGGCGGCATAGGCCTTGGCCTCCGTTTTGATGCCGTTGTTTTCAGCGGCCAGGAGCGTCGAGCCGATATTCGCGCCCCAGTCGTTTTTGAGGCCTTCTTCGGCAATCGCCTGATTGCAGCGGATCTGATCGTCCAGAATCTCTTTCAAAGGCGCAATATCCGTTTCTGTGGCAAAGTCCCAGATCGTCCGAAGGTCAAGCCAAGCGTCTTCCGCCTCTTCTTCAGAAGCCTCCGCAGCCAATGCTTCTTCCTGCAGAATTTCGCCGTTCTTTTCGATCCGGACGATGCGGTCGTGAGCGTCCGCAATGCGTACCGCCGCCTCGTCTTCCCCCGCCCGGCCGCTGACCTTAATGTCCAGGAGCCGGCCGCTTTCACTTAGGATGACATCGATCGGGATATTTTGGGCATAATCTTTGATCTGAGGAATTTTAGCGGGATCCGCCTCTGAGAGCAGCTGCAGGCCCTGCCCGGCATCGCCCGCGATAATGCCTGCGGCCAAGGCGGCCTTGATGCCTTTTAATCCGCCCGTATTCGGCACGACCACACTTTTGGCATTCTTTAGAATATTGCCCGAAAGCTCCGCCCGGAGCCTTTCGGGCACGGCGCCTAAGACCTCACGCAGGGTCGCAGCGCAGTAGGCAATGGCCACAGGCTCCGTACAGCCTGTCGCCCGGATCAGCTCCTCTTTTAAGATGCGGACCAGGGCATCCTCTTTTGATTTATCCGGCATATAAACTCCCCGTCGACTTTTGAAGCTGCCTCCGCCCGCCCTTTCCCGAAAAAAGGGGCCGAAGGCAAAATACTTGTGCTTTTCTTCATATATTCTGCTAAAACTCCGCCTTTTTAGCAAGGCGCAAGCGAAGGAAAAGCCCTGCCGCAAAATCTGCGCGGCTGTTTTTTCAGGCTCTTGCCAGATAGAATAATTTTCCCGAAAACGCTTCTAAATCCAAGCTCAGCTGATGCTGCAGCGGACGCGTAAAGCGTTTATTCTCGAGCGTCCCGCCGAAGCGCTGCCAGTTGCTGTCGAAGATCAGTTCGGTGTACTTGTAGCCTTCAAAGTCAATACGATAATTCAAAACCGGCTCTTCGCCGAAGTTGAAGACCGCCAGGAGCGTTTGAAGATCTGAAGTTCTCAAATAACTGTAGACCGTATTGCCCTCCCGGCAGTCCAGCCAGCGAAAGCCCTCGCGTGAAAAGTCCCGTTCCCACAAGGCGGGGCTCGCCAGGTAGAGCTTGGAAAGTTCCGTGAAGAAGTCCAGGAAGGCGGCATGGATCGGGAAGTCCAAAAGATTCCAGTCCTGCTCCCGCCTCTCGTCCCACTCCCGGAAGTGGCCGATTTCATTGCCCATGAAATTCAGCTTTTTCCCCGGATGCGTATACATATATAAGTAAAAGGCACGGGCCTGGGGAAATTTAGCCTCATAATAGCCGTTCATTTTCTGCAGAACCGTCGCCTTGCCGTGCACCACTTCATCGTGCGAAAGCGGCAGAAGAAAACGTTCATTGTAAAAATAATGCATGGAAAAGGTCAGCT
>CALLQJ010000027.1 GCA_938014865.1 uncultured Fastidiosipila sp. | reverse complement strand
GCTTGGTCCGTACTTTGCCGGATGCAGATGATCACGGGAAGCGAGGTGTCGGCTGCAAAAGCCCCGAGATCCGTAATTTCCCGGTATTCCAGAAAATCGCCCTCCTCGCTGTGCAGGGTCTCCAGCCGGGCTATATCCGCTTGGTAATTATAGGCCCCGAGGTAGTCCGGGTCCTTCGTCTTGCCCCTCCCGCAGCCGCCGAGCGGCAGGATGAAGCTCAGGAGCAAAAGCAAGGCAGCCGCCCGCAGATAACCAGGCCGGCCCCGCTGCTTTCTTAAGCTCCCCCTCCTTCCGGCGGGACGGGTCAAAAGCCGTTCTTTTCTCTTCATTCCGAAGCGCCCGCTTTCTGCTCATCCGTCTGCCGTCTGCAGGCAAAAACCGAGAAGCCTTTCTTTTTAAAAAGGACCTCCACCTTATGAAAACGGCTCTCCAGAAAGTGCCGGGCCGAGGCCGCTCCTTGTTTCTTGCCGATGACGCAGATAAAAAATCCGCCGGGGACAAGCTGCCGCTCTGCCTCTTCAAAGAGTCCGTAAATGGTCTCTTTTCCCGTCCGGATCGGCGGATTCGATACGATCAGTTCAAAAGGGCCCTCCAGATTGTCGAAACCGGCACTTTCGCGGACGTCGGCATGGTAGATGCCGTTGGCCTCGGCATTGCGCCGGGTCAGGTCCAGGGCCCGGCGGTTCACATCAGAAAAGGTCCAGCGCTGTCCCGGCCACAGGCGCTTGGCAACAATGCCGAGCACGCCGTAGCCGCAGCCCAGGTCGAGGGCCCGGCCCGAGGCCAGAAAAGGATAATCCTCCGAGCTTTCTTTTTTCAGCTGCTGCATGAAGGCATGAAGCGCCATCAAAAGATACTCCGATCCTTTATCTACATGGTTTTTGGAAAAGACGCCGCTGTCGGAGACAAAATGAAAGTCTTGTCCGTTAAAGGAAAATTCAATCCTGCGCTCTTCGCTGGGGCTGTCCGGTTCACTTGCATAATAATGTGCCATCTGTCCACCTCCGGGAGAGGATATGTCTTATTGTAACGTATTCCCTGAAGCTCTTCTGATATAAAAACGTCCCCCGGCAGGCACCGGAGGACGCCGCTTGCTTTGACGTTTTCAAAGGCCGCTTCAGATCACCGCGATCTGATCTTTCCGCCGGCAGAAATAAGGATGAAGCGCCAGATAAAACGGAATCCCCAAAACGTAGACCACGACGGCTTCCGAAAAGGCAACCTGCCCCATGCTGATGAGCACGGCCGCCCATATCGCCCGATCCGTTCCGGAGGGGAAGAAAATCGGCAGATACGCGCCGACAATAAGGCCGTTGAAAAGGACGGGCGCCAGCGGCAAAAGCCAGACGCCTTTACGCTTGGAAAGTTCCCTGCGGCTCAGGATGCGCTCTTGCTCTTCGGGAAGCAGCCCCGCTTTTTTCGCCGCAAAGCGCACGGTCAAAGCCGCCAGAAGCGTAGCGCCGCCGCCGAAGACAATGTCCACCCAGCCGTAGCCGGTCAGCACATTGGCCAGGACACAGCCTAGCCATAGCCCCGGGATCGCAGCCGGCAGAAAGGCGGGCAAAAGCACTAAAGCTTCGGAGACCCTGAATTGCAGAGGGCCCGAAGCAATAGGCTTGACGAGCATGGTCAGGACGATGTACAGAGCCGCAATTAAAGCAGCCTGTACAATGTACAGTAATTTCTTGTTCTTCATATGCAGAATTCCTTTCTTTCACAGGTGATAAGGTCACCCGAAAGCTGATACCCGGCAGGAGCTTGCCTGAAAATGTCAAGGGCTCCTGAGCGCCGAGCAGTAGAAATTATACTACAAAGGATTCGCCGAGGCTATGAGCTGCCAGCTGTTGCATTGCGTATGCGGCTGAACGAGCAATTCACTTTCCGAACGCCCGTCAAAAGAGAGCCGGTCATTTTCCAGCTCCGGCAGCTGATCATAGACTCCGCTGAGGTAGCCGTCCACGCGGTCCTGGCAGGTTTTAAGCCGCGCCAGCTGCGCCCCGAAACGGATATCGATGACCTCGCTGCCTTCCGGCTTATTGTATAAGTACCAGATCGACAAGGTGAAGGCCTGAAGATCCGTCAGCGCTGCAATCAGGTCCGGCAGTTCGCTGATCGTAATCTGCCGGAGGCTGTCAATATCATCGGCCAGATAGGCCTTGCGCAAGGTCGCAATCAGCCGCACTTTGCGCTGCAGGACATCGGCAAGCTGGGCCGACTGCAGGTAGAAAAGCCGGTGATGATCATCGCTTTTTTCTGCGCAGTAATCATAATATTCCGCCAGGTCCCCGTAGTGATCGAGCAGAAGCTCGCTGACCGGCAGGATGTGGGCATCAAATAATCCGCTTAAAGGATCCGACCAGAGAATGTACTTGCCGGGATTAAGCGACTTGGGATTGTCCTCTTCCACCAGCGGCACCTCGTCAAAATAACGGGTCGCATAAAGGGCCATGGCATTCAGCCCCGTCGTCTGGGCCAGGCGGCGCAGCACTTCTTCGCGCTCCGGAATTTCTTCGCGCCAGGCAAATTCTCCGAAATACTGGATGCCGGGCAAGGCTTCGAAGACATTGGTTTCGGCCCCGTTGTCGCCCCAGGCCGTCGCCACGACGTGCCGGATATTATGCGCCCGGCAGGCTTCAAAGGCCGGCTTCGAGGTCGCAAAGGCTTTGCCCTGATTGACCTTCAGGCCGTTCCAGGTCCACACGCCGCCGGCAAACCAGGTCTCGCTGCCGCTGATCTCCTGATGCCTCGAGAGCATCATGTCATAAGGTTCGCGTTCATGGTGGTAGTAGTCCCAGTAAACCAGGTCCACGCCGTCCGGGATAGACGCTTTGATCTCGGGCGTAAGCGGGGCATTTTCATCCACATACTTATGCTCGGGAGAAGCGAAGCGGAAATACATGTCCGACCAGATCATCGGACGATAGCCTGCCTTCTCGGCCAAGGCTTTGACCCGTTCCAGATGGGCCTGCATAATTTCGTAAGGCGCCTTGCTGCCGTATTTATCCAGGTAGCGTCCGCGGCCTAAGGCATGCGCCTCGTCCATGCCGATATGAATGCGCTCAGAACGCAGATTGCGCCGCAGCGTCTTGAACATCTCCTCAATCAGGCGGTAGGTGTTTTCATCACCCGCCAGCAGGATGTCCGCCGTGTCGCTGTAGGCTTTGGCATAAGGCCAGCGCAGGGTCGTCGCCAGATGCGCCAGGGTCTGAATGCAGGGAATCACTTCAATGCCCAGCGAGGCCGCATAGGCATCAATTTCCCGAAGTTCCCCGGCCGTATAGGCGCCGCGCTGATAGCCGAAGTAAGGATAGCGGGGAAGCCGGTAGGTGTCTTCCGTATACAGCATCAGACAGTTCAGGCCCATCGCCGCCATATAGTTCAGCATCAGCTTCACGCTCGACACGGTCAGCACCGCATTCCGCGACACATCAATCATCAGGCCGCAGTCCTCGGTCTGTCTTTTTTCCTGCACGCTGAGTCCCGTCTGCCAGACCGTCCGGAGATGGGAGAGCCCCCGGGCAAAGCCCACCGCCGTCGGATACGAAATAAAGATCCCGCTGCCTTCCAGGCTCACTTCCAAAAGGCCTTCATCGTTTTTCTCGGCCCGCAGAGGAATGCCGGAAATTTCATTGTCCGCGAGCTCCAAGGTTTGGCTCAGCTGTTCAATGATCCGCACTTCCTCATCGGAAAGCGCCTCGATATTAATCTCCATGATCGGCCGCCTGACGAACTGATCGTTCATAAGCTCCGCTATATTCAACGCCATTTTTTACCTCCTGACTTTCCGCTTTTTGCGGAAAACCGTCGTTTTCAGCTCTCTATCTCTCTGAATCGGATCGAAACAAGCCGCTTGCCGGCCGGTTCCTTATGAATATTAACTAAAACATCTTATATTTATAGTATAGGAAAAGCCCGTCCCGCAAAAGTCTTCTTCTTCAGATCCGGCGCATTTTTTCCGTCAGGAAAGGAGACGGCTCGCCCTGACACATCAGGCTGAGGAAATGCAGCGCCCGGGTGGCCGCCACATAAAGCCTGGTCCGATCCGTCCCTTCTTTATAATGGTCCGCCGAACAGTCCGGGATCAGCACGGCATCAAATTCCACGCCCTTTGCCCTCGCCACATCGGTAATCGTAACCGCAAATTCCTCTTCTTCTCTTAAATAGTCATTGAAAAGGAGCGGTTTAAAGGCCGTTCTTGCATTTTCCGCTTCCAGCCAGCGGGCAAAAGCCCTCGCCTCTTCGGCATCGGCGGCAATATAAGCGGCCGTCCGGCAGCCTTTTTCCCGCCAGGCAATCAGCTGTTCATAAGCCGCCCGGTACAAGGCTTCCTGCTCGCCGGGGGCAAAGCGGCGGAACTTCACCTCTTCCCCGTGCCGCTTGAGCGGGCGGATGGAATTGTCTTTCAGAATCTCGCGGGAAAACTCCGTGATCTCCTGCGTCGAGCGGTACGAGGTATCAAGCCTTCTTGTAATGGTCTTGATCGGGTCACGGGCATAGACTTTCTGCAGACGCTCAATATAGTCTTCCGGCAGACGAAAGCGCACCGCCTGATTGACATCGCCCAGAAGCGTGCGCGGACAGCGGAAGGCCAGACGCAGCGTTTCATGCGCGGCAAAGCTCAGGTCCTGCATCTCATCGGCGATAAGATGCCGCACCCAGCTGTTATCGGCCGCTCCGTAAAGCTTCACTTTTAAGAGAGCCATGATCTCCCGGTCCGCTTCATCGGGAACCTCCCCGAAGAGGGCGGGATCGACCGCTTTATCCTGCGTGACAAAACGGACAAAGACCTCATAGCTCTGCCGGATATTGTGCAGCAGGAACATGCCTTCAAGCGCTTCATAAACCTCCGCCGCATGCGGATGGAAGTTTTCCCCTTTAATGAGTTCACGCAGGTGCCTAAAGATCGCCATGAGGCGTTTAAACGGCGGCAGATAGCGGTAATTCTGATGGTAGAGACGTTCGAGCAGCCCTTGCGGGACCGTAAAAGAATCCGTCTTGATCTCGCGGGGCTGAAAGACCTGGCTCGTCACAAATTCCGCAAATTCTTCGGCATAGTCAATCCACTCCGGACCGGAGAGCGCCTGCCGCTTGGCCTCCGAGACCGGCGCAAAACCGAATTTATAATAACGGCCTTCGGCATCGCCGAGTTCATAGCGCTGAATCTGCTCCATGGTCAGGCTGCGGACATTCTCTTCGTCCAGGCTCGGCAGCACCTGCGAAACATAGCCGGCAAACGATTCCGAAGGCGTTACCAGCAGAATATTATCCGCTTTGAGGCTTTTGTCGACGTACATCATATACGCCGCGCGGTGGAGGGCCGCCGAGGTTTTGCCCGAGCCGGCAACGCCCTGCACGATCAGGTTGCGGTTTAATTCCGTCCGGATGATTTCGCTTTGTTCGCGCTGCAGGGTCCGGGCAATTTCTTTCATCTTCGGCGAGGCCGGGCTGCTCAGCACCATCTGCAGGATCTCATCGTAAATCTGCTCCGTGCTGTCAATCACCCGGATGAGCTCGCCGTTTTCAATTTCAATCTGGTATTTGGCCAGCAGTTCCGCCCGGATCTCTTTACCGCCGTTTTTGTAGCTCACCGGACCGAGTTCATTTTCCTGATAGTAGACCGCAGCGGAAGGCGCGCGCCAGTCCGTCACGTACTGGCGGAAAGTCTCCAGGTCAATGATATCGCGCAGGCCGATGTAAATTTCCTCGGCCTGCGCGAGATCGGAAGAGCACACGTCTGAACTTCAGTCACAACGCTTAATCTCGTATGCC
>CALLQJ010000026.1 GCA_938014865.1 uncultured Fastidiosipila sp. | reverse complement strand
GGCCCTTGCCGCCTGCATACTGCCGCCGCTCCTCTGCCGCCAAGGTCTCCCCTTTCTGCACAAAATGCGGCACTTTATAATGATAGTCAATATTCAGCGATCCGAAACACAAGGCTTTCATCCCGTACTCTCCTCTTCTCCTGACGGAAGCGCTCTTAGGCTTCCGTTTTCTGAAACCGCCCGAAACACTTTATTCTTTTTCTGCCGCGAGTGCCTGAAGATGTTTTTTTACATCCGGCCCCACATAAACGGCACCGTCATGGGAAAGGATCGGCCGCTTTACCAGCATGCCGTCCGTCGCCAGGACCTCATACTGTTCTTCTTCCGTCATCTTCTTGCGCTTGGCCGCCAGACCCAGTTCCCGGTATTTCATGCCCGATGAATTGAAAAAGCGTGAAAGCGGCAGGCCGCTGGCTTGGTGCCATTTTTTAAGTTCTTCCTTGCTCGGATTCTCCAGATCAATTTCGCGGGTCGTATACTCCATCCCGAGTTCATCCATAAGCTTGCGGACCGCTTTGCAGCTGCTGCAGCGCCGGTAACAGATTAACTTTGTCATAAAAAAGACCTCCGTCCTTATTGATATCTTCTCTTATTATGACACAGCCCGAAAGAAGGCTTTGAGCACAGAATTATGGCGGATCTGTTGACGATTTGTGTATACGTCGTAAAAACTGCTTTTTATCTGTTGGAGCCGCTCGATTATTCCTCTATAATACAAGCCTGAGAGGCTGCTGCAGATCGTCTGCAGCAAAAGAGAAAGAGGAAAAGGGAGCGGACGATGCTCAGGCTGCGGATCTATTTTTTATGGCTGATTTTTTACAGCTTTGTAGGCTGGACCTATGAAACCACGCTTTGTTCCGTAAGCGGAAGAAAGTTCGTCAATCGCGGTTTCCTGAACGGGCCCTATTGCCCTGTTTACGGTTTCGGCGCGCTTTTGGATATTCTTTTCCTGCGCCGCATCGACAATGTCTTTTTGCTTTTTCTGGGCGGCGCCGTGCTCACCTGCAGCCTGGAATATTTTACGTCCTATATCATGGAAAAACTTTTCAGCGCAAGATGGTGGGATTATTCCGAACGAAAATTCAATCTCAACGGCCGCATCTGCCTGCAGGGCGCTTTGGTCTTCGGACTTCTTTCCGTTTTCCTCATGAAAGTGCTCCACCCGGCGGTTTTAAACGTCACCGCAATGCTCAGCGTCCGCATGCTGCGTATCCTGAGCAGCATTCTTTTCATCATCTTTCTCGGCGATATCATCTTTACGCTCAAAGGCATGAGCCATTTCCGCGAAAACCTCGCCCGCATCCGCGAAAACTATGCCCGTGAAAAGAAACTCGGCAGCATCTTAGCCGAAAAGCTGCCCTCGGGCGAAGAACTCAATCTGCAGCAGCGCAGAATCCTGAGAGCCTATCCCAAGCTGAAAGAAGATCTGAATAAAATCAAAGCCAAAGTCCGCGAATGGGACCGGGAATGGGAAAACAGAGACTAAAGCCTTTAGCGGAAAAACGGCCTAATCATGAGTAATACCGGAAAAAAAGCCGAATCACGAGAAAAAATAAACAGAAGAATATAAAGAAGAGCCGCCTTCCGGCATTTTAAGAATGCCCTGAAGACAGCTCTTTATTTTTAATTAAGCACGCCTTATGCGGCCGATGCCGCCCGAGGCTTTTTTCTTATAAGGTCAGACTCAGCGCTGAGCCAGCAGACTGTCGACCTGGAACATAGCCGCCGTGGAATCTTCCGCAGCTTCAAACATATCGATAAGCTCCTGAGCATTCTCTTCTTCTTCAACCTGCTCTTTAACATACCAGTTCAGGAAGACTTCGAGCGCCTGGTCGCCTTCATCCATTGCCAATTTGCGCAGTGCATAAATCTTGCTCGTCACCAGCTGCTCATGCTCTAAGACCTCTTTGGCAAGCTCCAGAGGCGTTGTTCCCTTAACCTCTTCAAGCGGAATCGCCTTGAGCGTGACCGCTTCATTGCGGCGCTGGACAAAATCGATCAATTTCTCGGCATGCTCAAGTTCTTCATGCCACTGTTTTTTCAGCCAATTGGAGAAACCGGGGAAACCGGCGTCGTCCATCTTGCCCGACATATCCAGGTAAAGATAGGCAGACAAAAACTCAAAATTGATCTGTTCATTTACTGCATTCAATACTTCGTTTTTCATTTTATGTAAATCTCCTTTCGGATATCCGTCATGAGATATCTCTTCTGTACGAATTTATAATCATTCTAACATGAGAAAGAGACCATTCGTGTTGCAAAAGAAACAAAAGCCCGAAATAACGGAAATTTAACGTATTCTTCATAAGTCTTAAAAGCTTTTGTATAATTAGATTTCCGGGAAGAGAAAGGAGGCGGATCTGTCTTGAATAAGAAAGAAAAGCTGCGCGCTGTACTCGGCGAACTTTTTTTGTCCTTTGCCAAAATCGGCGCATTTACATTCGGAGGCGGCTACGCCATGATTGCGCTTTTGGAAGATGAGTGTACAGAGAAAAAAGGCTGGCTCAGCGAAGATGAGCTGATGAACATAATCGTACTGGCCGAATCGACCCCCGGGCCGATCGCCATTAACTGTGCCACCTATACGGGCTATAAGACAGCCGGGATGCCCGGTGCTTTAGCGGCAACCGTCGGCATTGTCCTGCCTTCCTTTTTAATTTTATTTCTTATCTCACAGTTTTTTGAAAGCTTTCTGCAGAACCCCTATATCGAAAAAGCCATGAACGGGGTACGGGTCGCCGTCGGGCTCATCATTATGCGGGCGGGCCTGAAAATGCTGCGGAATATGCTGCGGAAAAAATCTTCCGCCTCTAAAAAACAGGGTCTGCTGCAGCTCGGCATCGCTGTTTTTTTCGCCGTCCTGTACATGCTGCTCAGCTTATTCTCGATTAAAGTATCCGTAATCTTACTCATGCTGTCAGGCGCTGCGGCCGGACTGATTTTCTTCGGACTGCTGCCGGCATTAAAGAACAGGAACAATAAGAAGGAGCATACATCATGATTTACCTCGAGCTTATCCGTGCTTTTTTAAAAATCGGTCTTTTCTCCTTCGGCGGGGCCTACGGTGCCGTCCCCCTGATCCGGGATATGCTTTTGGAAAACGGCTGGGCCGATGAAAGCATGACGGAAAATCTGATTGCCTTATCCGAATCCACGCCCGGTCCGATTATGGTCAACTGCGCCAGTTATGTCGGCAGCCGTCAAGCCGGATTTCTCGGCGCCTTGCTGGCGACCGCCGCGGTTGTCCTGCCTTCTTTTGTTTTGATTCTGCTCTTCTCCGTGCTTTTCAAAAAAGCTATGAAACACCCTGCCGCAAAAGCGTTCCTGATGGGCCTGAAGCCGGCGCTGACAGGTATTATTTTTACGACCGGCTTCTTGATTCTGCAAACTCAGCTCTGCAAAAACGCTTCCGGACATCCTGATCCGAAAGCGTTTATGATTGCTCTTTTGCTCCTCTTGCTTTCCGGGGTTTATCGGCAGCTGAAGAAAAAACAAATATCGCCTGTTCTTCTTATTCTCTGCGCCGCAGGCGCCGGTCTCCTGCTTTATTAATCATTCATATTCAAAAACCAGCGAAAGATTTTCCTCCCGTCCGAAACGCAGGGCTTCGTCCGGCATGCCGTCTTCTTCATAGGCCGTGAAGCGGGCCTTGTCCTGCGTTCTTCCCTCGTTCTTATAGACCGCCGACGAACGCATACGTTTCCTCAGGTTCTCATCCGGATAAAAGACCGTCTCCTCAAAATCGAAGCTCAGAGGCGAGGCGGCAATCATCTGGAAAGAACGGATATCCTGCGGGACTTTCAGCCCCGCGTAATTAAAGCCCGCCTCCGCTGATTTTTTCAGCAGGATGCTCTCGCCTGCTTCGAGCGAACAGTCATACGTCCTGTAGAAGATACGTTCTGATTTGAGCGTCTGCGAAATATAGTCTTCAAAAAGCGGCGACTTTCCCGAAAAGAACTCGACGCGGTTTTCAGACAGCAAAGTCTCCAGCATCAAAGGACTCAAGCGGCTGAACGCTTCCTCGCCCTGATTGTCATACATGATTTGCGCAATATAGCTTTTCAGCATACGCTCTGCGGCCTCATAAAACGAGAGCTCTTCCCAGATGATCTCGGCATCCGTTTTATCCGATGCCGTGTCGCCCGTAATCTCAAAGTCGACCGGAACGGAGGGCTCAAAAAACAGCACATAGGCCTCGCGATCGTCCGCAGCATCTTTGAACTCCTCATGTGCAAGCGATTTGCCGAGGCGGCAGGATGCTCCCCCGTCGTCCTCCGTCGAATAGGCATTAAAGCCGTACGAAACAAAAGGCTCCTCCGTTGCAAAGCTCAGCTCTGCCACCGCTAAATGGTCCTGATCCGCCGAAAAAGGAAGGTTTTTCAGACAAAGCAAGGTGATTGTGCGATCCGCCGGCAGTTTCGGAGAAAATGCCCGGGCATAATGCTCGGGATCCCCCAGGCGTTTTTGCAATTCGCCTTCCGGCCCCGTTCCCGTGAGTCTTGTCATTTGATTAAGATTATCGAAGCGCGCTCCGGCATAAAGCGGCAGATCTTCCCGCGACGCTTCGGGGATCACGGAAGGCTCAAGGACCTCGCCGCCGATAATAAGTTCAGGCAGAAGGGGGCTCTTTTCACCGTCCCGGATCAGATCATCAAAAGAACTCATGAAAGGGATCCTGATACGGCCCGTGAACGCTTCCTTCAAAAGATATTCTTCCTCGATTTCAATCAGCGGCCGGGAGATATTGCCGTCCCCCTCGACCGCGTCGTCCGCGAGCTTAGCACGTATGCTTCGTTCCGCCTTCGGCCGTTTTTCATCGTGGCTTTCGGCAGCAAAAAACACACCCTGCGGGTAACTGACCTCCGCCATGCCGACGGGCTTTTGTTTTGAAGGCATACAGCCCGCGACGCTGAGGGGGATACATATAAGGAAGCTCAAGAGGCTTCTTTTTAAAAAAACTTCAGAACGTTTCATCGTCAAATCCTTTCGCTGCATTCTCTCGTCTTGCGGCTCTCTCTCATCTTGCGGCTCGGATATCGTTCCTCACGTTCTCTCAGGGCTGCTCCGGATCCGGGGCCATGCTTTCTTCGCCGTACTTGCCGTCCCAATACGCTTCTGCATAACGCCGGCCGCATCCGGGATCCAGGAAAATCTCACCCGCAATCTCTTCCAGCTCCTGCCTCTGCGCGTCTTCCGGCACGACGTAAGAACGCGCCAGCAAAACCGCTCCGTCTTCCGCGTAATAGACCAGGCGGATATTCTTCTCATTATAGTAATCGAAGGGATCCCGCCCGCTTTCACGTGCGATATTTTTCAGATAATCTTCCTGCCAGGCCATGACGGCCGCAATCTCCTCTTTATCCCGGATCATTTTCCTGCGCTGTACGCTGTGGACGCCGAAAGGATAATAATACTCATTAAGGATTAAATCCTCTTCCGGAAGTTCAAACTCTTCCTCGTCTTCCGTCGCCAGCGGAAAATCCGCCGCCGAGGTGATTTCCACCGCCGCCGTCCGTCCGGGATCCGGCATCTTGCGGACAATAAAGTGTTCGCTGAACTGATGCGTCGCAAAGCTTAAGAGCAGCGCTGCGGCAAAGATGCCCAGGTAGGACAGAATCGTCTTGCCGATATTCGGCAGGCCGTGGCACCTTATCGTCTGCACGATAAAATACAGAAGCAGCGCCAGGAAGAAAATCAGAACAATATACGAATCCCGGTACCATTGCGCCGTAAAAATCACATCATAATACTCATAAATATACGTCCAGAGCAGCAAAAGCCCGAAGAAACTGATCAGGAAGGGATAAAAGCCCTTGAACATGTAGTTTCCGTTCGTCCGCTCCGCCCTGCGTCTTTTGAAAAGCCATACCGCCCAAATCAGAAGCAGCACGGCCGCCGCAAAGCCTATCAAGGTCGTAAGCGGCCGGGTCAGGCTGTTGAGATTGCGGAAGGTCTGAATATAATTCTTCTGAATGTACAAAGGCTTAAACGACACTTCGACATCCCGCAGACGGGTATAGCCGAAATACGATCCCGTCATCGTATCGATCGTCAGCTGCAGCAGGATCGGCAGCAGATGCAGGACCCCGCCGTACAAAAGCGCATTGAAAAGATTCGGCGTAAACAAAATGGCCAGGGTCGTCGGCATCATCATCAATAAGGAACCCAGCAGCAAAAACAAACTGTTCAGCAAAAAGGCCGGAAAAGTATACACCTCCGGCGCTGCCCCGGCCGCCGCTATGTTCAGATTCGGATAAAGCAGGCGGATAATGAGGAAACCCAGAAGATGACTGAATAAAACCGGGACGATCTCAATAAGCCAGCCGAATAAAAAATGTGCAAGGAATAGCTTCTCCCGCTTGACCGGCAGCGAAAAATAGCGGTCCAGGTGCGAAGGATTAAACAAAAAGGAAAACATCAGATAAGGTGTCACGATCGACAAAGCCAGCAGGACCCCCGCTAATACCGCATGACGATTGTAATCCCAATAGGCGAACATACTGTACGCAAAAACATTCGGATCCGCCTGCATCTTCAAATACTGAATCAATAAAAACAAGGGATAAGAAATCAGCGCAATCAGAAAATACAAGACGATCACAGCCCGGTATTGTCTGAGCAGATGTAAAATATAAGGTCTTCTTTTACTTTCCATGTTTTGCCTCCATCTCCGCTACAAAAATTTCCTCCATCGAGATCGGCATAGGATTCGTCAGGATCGCTCCGGTCTTCCGCAGAAGCGAAGCCGCCTCCTGTCCCTTGTAAGTAACGGTGACAATTTTATTGTTAATTTCGTAATTCAAAAGCGGCATTCCCGCAAAGAGCGCCGGATCCGGCTTCTCCCGATAGCCGAGCTGCACCTTATGATAATTATGATTCAGCTCATCAAGCGTCTGGGTAAAGACGATGCTCCTGTTTTCCAAAAGCGCCATCCCGTCACAAATATCTTCCAGCTCCCGGATATTATGCGACGAAATCACAACCGAAATCTTCTCCTCGGACACCAGACGAATCAGCTCCCGCTTCAGCGTAAGCCGCATCATCGGATCAAGTCCGTCAAAGGACTCATCCATCAGCAAAAGCTCCGGCTTGCAGCTCATGCCCAAAATCAAAGCACACTGCCGCTTCAGTCCCTTGGAAAGCTTGTAAATGGGCTTTTGTTCGTCAAAATGAAAAACCCCCAGCAGGTAACGATAATACTCATCCGAGAACTTCGGATAAAAGCTCTTGTAAAAATTCTTCATCTCCGCGGTCGTAAAACGGCTCAGATAAAACGGTTCATCCGAAACAAAAAACAGCTTGTCCAGCTGAAGTTCTATCGCTTCGCCGTTAAAAAAGACCTCGCCTTTTTCATACTCATAGACCTGACTTATGCAGCGCAGCAAGGTCGATTTGCCTGCCCCGTTGCTGCCGATCAATCCTAATATCTGAGCGTCCGGTACATCCCAGGACAAGTCCTCTAACACCTGAACCTTATCAAAGCTCTTTCCCAAATTGCGTATACTCAGCATCCCGGAAAGCCTCCTTCACTATAGTCTGCAGTTCCTCTGCCTCTAGTCCTAATTGCCGGTACTTCACGTAAACCGCCGCCAACGCTTCTTTTGCCTTGTCTTCCAGGCGGTCCTGCAGGGCCACATCCGCAACAAAAGCCCCCTTCTTGGGAACCGTCTCGATCAGACCCCTCTGCTCCAGCTCGCTGTAAGCCCGGGCAACCGTATTCGGATTAATGCCCAGATCCGACGCCATCTCACGAATAGACGGAAGCTTATCCCCCGTCTCCATCACGCCGGTCGCCACAAACAAAATAAGCTGTTCCATGATCTGCCGGTAAATCGGATTTTTATCTTGTGTGTTAACGGTAAACACCGCAAACCTCCTTCCCCCGCTCAAGCCGGCGGGCTCAGCGGGCATACACCCGAAGCGTCCTGTAACGCTTCCTTACCAAGCCGCCCGCAAGTTCAGCCGCCAAAGACAAGAGAAGATAAAGCAGAATATAAAGACCTGCCCCCTTCCCGTAAAGCAGCAAAAGCGGAAGCAGCGCTAAACCCGAGATCAGCCAATAGCTCCCGTCAAGGCCGTGTTTAAACGCAAAGCCGAACGCCGCCGCCCCGACCACCGCCGGGAAATAAAAATAAAACAAAAACGGCGAAAACGCCAAGCTTCCGTCAATAAACACAGCCGCAATGATCAGGAGCAGGAGCAAAGACTGATAGGGTATAATTTTTTTCAGACCGCTCATCTTTAACCTCTCATTCGTTCTGATGACATTTCATTCGTTCTGATAACATTTCATTCGTTCTGATGACACTCTTTGCCGCAAAAGTCCCGAAACGCCGAAACCCCAAAGCTCCAAAGCTTCAAAAGTTCCGAGGCGCCGGAAGTTCCCCCGGCACTTTTCATCTGTACCAAGTGTACTAGTACAGAAGGGACAGTGTCAAGATCGATTTTGAAATTCTCTTGAAAATCATTAACTTTGTGAAAATAAGAGGGAATAGCTTTTAAATGTGACAGCAGCTTTATGCTCTTTATTGATATTATGATTAATAAGTAAGACAGTAACATGACATTACTAACGAAAGGACATGGTGAACACATGGCAGACAAGAAAGACAAAAATCTGATTGACAAACTCGAAGCGGGTATTCAGGAGAAAAAGCTCCAAACAGACAAAGATGAAGCTTCCGATGAAACGATCGATAAGATCGAAGAAGCTGAAGATAAAATGGAAAATGTTGTCGAGCGCAAAGTTGACGATATGGAAGATACCGTCAAAGGTCTGGTGCAGGAAATGCGCGCCAACCCGCAGCTTTTAGACTCTTTCCGCGAAGACCCCGCTGCCTACATCCGCAGCCATATCAACGAAGATCTCAGTGCTGCCGTCGTAGAAGGCTTGGTCGAAGAGCTCAGAGGTGAGATCG
>CALLQJ010000025.1 GCA_938014865.1 uncultured Fastidiosipila sp. | reverse complement strand
AGCTTGAACAAAATTACCGCTCTACCGGCAATATTCTGCGGGCGGCGAATGAAGTGATCAATAATAATGAGGACCGCAAGGAGAAAAAGCTCTGGACAGCGGCCGGGGAAGGCGAAAAAATCACCCGCTTAGGTCTCAGTGACGAGCGCAGCGAGGCCGCTTTTATTGCCGGCGAAATCAAGCGCCTGGTCCGCAGCGGCGAAGTCCGCTATAAAGACATCGGCATTCTGTACCGCATGAACGTTTTGTCGCGAAACCTGGAGTTTGCCCTGAACCGGGCGGAGGTGCCGTTTAAGATTTACGGCGGCCTGCGTTTCTTTGACCGCAAAGAAATCAAGGATACCTTGGCCTATCTTAATCTGATCACGAGCCCGCGCGACAACGTGGCCTTCCGCCGGGCCGTTTATGTGCCCCGGAAAGGGATCGGGGAAGGCAGTGTGGCTGAAATTCAGCGCCTGGCCGATCAGCACGGGGTCTCCATGATGGAGATTGCCATGCACGTCGATGAATTTCCCGAGCTCTCCCGCACGGCGGGCAGAATAAAAGATTTTGTGCGCCTGATTGCCGTGATGCAAAGACGGCTTCTGCAAGATGACATGGAGCTTGCCGAGTATATCGAATATGTGCAGAACGAATCCGGTCTGATTCAGGATATTCTGGACCATCAGGATAAGGGCCGGGAAGAGGCCTTTACCCGCCTGGAGAATATGAAAGAACTGCTTTCGGAAGCGGTCAGCTTCCAGAACGCACCCGATGAGCGCGAGCTCTGGGACTTTACCCCGGAAGAACTCGCCGCCCTGGATCCCGGTACGGCCGAAGAGCTTGAGGCCGCTTCTCCGGAAACGGAGGAAGCCGAAGAAGAAGAGAGCCTGCTGCAGCTGCTGATGCGTTTTCTCGACAAGGCGGCCCTGCAGGCGGGCATTGATGAGGCCGGCGAGGAAGAAGAGGATGATTTCGTCAAGCTCATGACCATCCACAGTGCCAAAGGACTGGAATTTGATGTGGTCTTTGTGGTCGGCATGGAAGAAGGGATTTTCCCCGGCTACCGCTCGATTACGGACCCGGCTGCTCTGGAAGAAGAACGGCGTCTGGCCTATGTCGCGATTACCCGGGCCAGGCGGAAATTGTACCTGAGTGCGTCGAGCAGCCGCCTGCTTTTCGGGCGGACGGAGCATTATGTGCCCTCCCGCTTTCTCGAAGAACTGCCGGAAGAAACCGTCAGCCGCTTCGGCGCGTTTTCGGGGCAGGCATACGGCGGGCGGGACGCCGGCAGGAAAAGAACCGGGCGAGGCGCTGCTTCGCCTTTCAAAGGCTTTGCGCCGGGACGCTCGCCTCTGCAGGATCTCCGGGCGAAAGAAAAGGCGGCCAAGCAGCATAAAGTGCCCGGGGCCGGAAATCTTACGGCCGAGGATATTCATAAGGGCGATACGGTGCGGCACATCAAACACGGCCGCGGCGTGGTCCTTGATGTCCAGGCAGTCGCCGGCGATGCCATCCTGAAGATCAAGTTTGAGCAAAGCGGCGTGAAGAGAATGCTGGCGAATTCCGCCAAATTAGCCCGGGGGTAAGACGATGAAGAATGATTATGCTTTTTTTGCGATGACGGACCGCAGCCGCTATATTCAGCGCTGGAGCCTGATGCGCAATACCCAGGACGAAAATGTGGCCGAACACAGCTTTCAGACGGCGGTCATTGCGCACGGCCTGGCGGTGATCCGGCGGGCTTTTTTCCCGGAGGCGCCTTGTGCGCCCGATCCGGATAAGGTGCTGGCGGCCGCGGTTTTTCACGATGTCTCCGAAGTGATTACGGGGGATCTGCCGACACCGGTTAAGTACCACGATCCGGACCTTAAAAATGCCTACAAGCGGATCGAACAGCTGGCCTGTGAAGATCTTCTCGGGATGCTGCCCGAAAAAATGCGCGCGTATTATGAGCCGCTGATCGCAGCCGATGAAAACGGGAGGCGGACGGAAGAAGAAAAAAGCATTCAGGAGCTGGTCAAGGCGGCGGATAAGCTTTCGGCCTATTTAAAATGCTACGGCGAGACCGCCCAGGGGAATCGCGAATTTAAGGATGCTCAGGAGAGCACACTGGCGAGGCTCAGAGCGATGGAGATGCCGGAAGTGGATTTTTTCCTGGAACATTTTGCCCCGCCCTTTGCCTTGTCGCTGGATGAACTGCGCCGCCGGAACGGTACAGAAGGTACAGAAGAGACAAAGACGGCAGAAGAAAGTACGAAGGAGCCCTGAGACCTCCGGTCCGGGGCATGCTATAATAGCGGACGTCCGAGAGGCGCGCAGATTCTGCGCCCGAAACGGCACGATCCTGCAAAAAGCGGAGGCGAGAAGCGATGAAAGCAGCAGAAGACAAACGATCCCGTGCGAATGCCGGGCTGTGGATCTCGCTTATCCTTCTGGGCCTGCTGCTGATCCTGGTCTTTTCTCATCATTATATGAACAGCAAACCGTCTTATCTTTTACTGAATGATTATTTCCGCCTGCGCAGCGGCCCCGGCACAAGCTATGCCCTTTGCGAAGAAGGGGAGCGCGGCAGCCTTTATAAACTGGAAGGCGAAGTCAAGGGGGAGACGACCTTATACGGAGAGCGCTGGTATAAAGTCAGGTGTTCAGATGGCAGCACGGCTTATATCGCTGCCTCGTCACAGGGGGAACAGGAACTTTTAAACCGGCGTGAAGCGGAGCGTTACCGCAGTTTTGCGGCGGGCCTGTCGCCCTATCTTGCGGGAGAGGCCGAACGGTATAAGGATCTGGAAGCTTTTCCGGCATCCTATCGGGAGCCGCTTCGCGGCTTAAAGCTTTTGTACCCGAAGTGGACCTTTGAGCCGTTTTTTGTGCCGGATCCCTGGCCGGAGGTGCTCCGCGCCGAGCTCAGCCCGGAATACAAGAACCTTGTGCAGTATCAGGAAACGGAGTATTTTGCGCCTTATAAGGATATGGTGAAGCACCGCGAGATCTCTTATGACGGCGCCGACTGGTATGCTGCCGATGAAAGTGCCGTGGCGTATTTTATGGATCCCCGGAATTTCCTGGCGATTGAAGATATATTTCAGTTTCTGGATCTCCGCTATCCGAAGGAAGGACGCGGGGATGAGGGCGTCCGGATTGTTTTTTCCGGAAATGAGCCCATGCAGGCCTTGATCCCGGAGCTCATGGCGGCCTCTCGGACGGCGGATATTCTGCCGGAGGCCTTGGCGGCCAGGATGCGCCAGGAAGTATCCGGCGGCAGCGGGATGAGTCTTCCGGCCCGCGGTCTGATTGATCCTTATGAGCCGCCTTTGGAGACGGACAGCCCGTCGCCGGGCTTTTTGTCACCGGAGGAGCAGCTGGCGCAATTGGAGCGTCTGGCCTCCGCAAAAGGCGAAGAGGCTTTAAGTGACGACTTAAAGGATGCCTTAGCCCGGGCGAGGGCGGGGAAACGGGCTTTTGCCGAGCCGGAAATACGCTACTATAATTTTTTCAACATCGGGGCCTACCCGGATCCCGGGGCGGTGAACGGAGCGGCGGTCAATGCGGCACGTTTTGCGGCCGGGCTTTTCTCGGAAGAAGGATCTGCACGTTACAAGAAACTGCAGCTTCCCTGGACGAGTCCCGAAAAGGCGATGACGGGCGGGGCGCTCTTCATTGCGGACGACTACATCAATGCGGGGCAGGATACGCCTTATCTGCAGAAGTTTGATCTGATAAGCGGGACGTATTCTCATCAGTATATGCAGGCGGTTTTTGCGGCCCGGAATGAGGGCAGGCGCCTTTTTAAAGTTTTTAAAGAAGCGGGCATGCCGGAAGAGCTGCATTTTAAAATTCCGGTGTATAAGGATATGCCGGCATTAAACGGAGAGGAGAGCGGAACTTGAGAGACGATCAAGACAGACAAAGAAAACGCTCGACAGTTCAGGCCCACGAAGCAGAACAAGACGGAACGGGGATGTACCCCTTAAAAGAGAAGATCAAGCTTTTGCCTTATCTTTTGAAATTAATGCTGCCGGCGGCCCTGATTCATCTTCTGAGTTTTTGGGCGCTTTATAGCTCAGGCAAAAGCCGGGGGACAGAGGGGACGGCGCTTTTGCTGCGTTCCTCGATTCTGCCCTTTATTCTCGCGTCTTTATACCTGCTTTTTATGAACCGTTCGGCAATCCGCGAAACAGGGCGGCGTTATTTTACGCGCTTCGAGCGGGGGCGGCGATTTGTGATCGGCTGCGTGATTTCCCTGGCGGCGGCGGGGGCGGTTTTGTATTATGTCGTTTACCTCTGGGAGCTGCTTTCGCTGCCCGCGGCGCATCTTTTCCTGGCGGCGGCGCTGATTGCGGGAAATCTTATCCTGACGGTTTTAAGCTATGAACTCGCGTCTTATCTGATGTTCGGCATTTTGACCTGGCTGATCAGTGTCGGAAGCTTTACGGCTCTGGATGCTCTTTTAAACGCAAGTCCGCTGAAGGATTTTTCCTATACCTGGATGATCGCGCAGACCGGTTCCTTTATCCTGGCCGTCCTTTTTGCCTTCCTGACGAACCGCTCCCTGGTCTTTACGAAAAAGGGTAATTTTCTGAGCGATATGCTGCGCTTTTTCGGATCCCGGATCTTTTCGACCCTTTTCTTCGAAGCGCTGCCCATGTACATCTTGATTAATTTGCTGAATGTCGATAATGTTATCTCTAAATTTGTCGGCGCCTTTTTGGTGACGATTGCGAATTACTTTTTGTCCAAGTTTTTTGTCTTCCGCGGCGGAACGCAGAAAGACGAAGGAAAACAGGAAGGGAAGCCGGAAGCATGATGAACTATCAGGAAGCGATGCACTATCTCGAAGGAACAGAGCGATTCGGATCGCGTCTGGGGCTGGAACGCATGCAAGAGCTTCTGGGCTATCTCGGTTCTCCCGAAAAAGGTCGGCTTTGCATGCATATCGCGGGCACTAACGGCAAGGGTTCGGTGAGTGCCTACAGTGCGTATATGCTCGCGGCCGCGGGACTTAGGGTCGGTCTTTACTGCTCGCCTTATGTCTACGATTTCGGTGAGCGCATAAGGGTTTTGGACGGCCGCGATCCCGAAGGCAAGTGGAAGACAGATCCGAGAGACGGGCAGATATCCGAAGAGGCCATCGCCTCGACCTTAAGCGAAATCCGCCGGCAGGTCGAAAAACATCATATGACAGGACCGTCCCATCCGACGCACTTTGAAATGCTGACCCTGATGGCGTTTCTGCATTTCAGAGAACAAGACTGCGACGTCTGGGTTCTGGAGACGGGCCTGGGCGGCCGGCTGGATTCAACCAATGTGATTCCGGCGCCGAAAGTGGCCGTGATTACCGCCATCGGGCTCGATCACACCAGCCGTCTGGGCAATACCTATACGGAAATTGCCGGCGAGAAGGCGGGCATTTTGAAAAAGGGCACCGAGCACCTTCTGGTCTATGACCAGTATCTGGCCATCAGCGACAAGCAGGAAGCAGCGAAGGTGGAGCGTTTATTCAAAGAAAAAGCGGACGCCCTCGGCATCGAAATCAGCTTCCACCGGCACGATGAAATTGAAATTTTAAGCCATTCTCTGGACGGGCAGACCTTCCGCCTGAAGTCCAAGCCGAGTGAAATCTACAAGACGAAGCTTCTGCCGGGTTTTGAGGCGGATAATGCGGATCTGGCCATCAAGGCCTGCCGCGCCCTTTACCCCGCCATCAGCGAAGAGGAGATCAAGGAGGGGCTGGCTTTATGCTACTGGCCCGCCCGTTTAGAAAAGCTCAGCGACGATCCGGTGGTGCTGATCGACGGCGGGCATAATCCCCAGGGGGCCAAAGCCCTGCGCCTGAGCCTGCAGGGGCTGTTCCCGGAGGGACGTCCTGAGGTCCATGTCTGCTCGATCATGAAAGATAAAGATCAGGACGGCATGTTCCGGCAGGTTTTTGCCGGAGGTTTTTTGGAGCGTATTTACTGTACGGCGCCGCAGGGAATTGCGCGGGCGTCGCGGCCGCGTGAGCTGGCGGAAAAGGCCGAAAAGGTGGCGTCGAGGATGCCGCCCGAAGAAAGGCCCGCCGTTTATGCGGCCGGCACGGTGAAAGAAGCGGCAGAGAAAGCCTTGGCGTACTGCCGCGAAACGGGTGCCGTCTTAGTCGCCTGGGGGACCTTTTACCAGGCCGGCGAGTTTCGCGAGGCCCTGTATGAGATTTTAGGCAGAAAAGCTTAGACCGGCGCTGCAGAACAAGAGAACAAGGAAACGCACGGAAAAAGACGATCCGAGGCAGAGAAGAACGAAAAGAGGAATTTGAGATGCAATATATCAGTACGAGAGGCTATGAGGAAAAATTTACGGCAGCCGAAGCTATTTTGCAGGGCATCGCCCCCGACGGCGGCTTATTTGTCCCCGAAAGCATCCCGCAGCTGAAGGCCCGGGACTGGGAGCGCCTGAAGCAGATGGATTACGCGGAGCGGGCAGTCTTTATATTATCTTTATTTACGGACTTTTCCGCGGAAGATCTGCGGGAAGCGGTGCAGGAAGCGTACAGTGAGCTGCGCTTTGACCCCGAGCCGGCGCCTTTGGTGCAGCTCAATCCTTATTCCGACCGCGACTTTATGCTGGAACTCTGGCACGGGCCGACCTCGGCTTTTAAGGACTTAGCGCTGCAGCTGCTGCCGCATCTGATGCGCCTTTCTATGGAAGAGACGGGCACAGAGGAAGATTACTGCATTCTGACGGCGACGTCGGGGGATACCGGGAAGGCGGCCCTGGAAGGGTTTCGGGATATGCCGCGTACATCGGTGATTGTTTTTTATCCGACCGACGGCGTCAGTGACATGCAGAAGCTGCAGATGCAGACCCAGCGCGGGGAAAATTGTCATGTTTTTGCCGTGGACGGCAGTTTTGATGATGCTCAAAGCGAGGTGAAAAAGCTCTTTGCCGACGAGGCACTTCAGGCCGAGCTGGCGGAGGATCAGATCAAGCTGAGCTCGGCGAATTCCATCAACTGGGGCAGGCTCCTGCCGCAGATTGTCTATTACTGCTCGGTCTATGCGGAGTTTCTGAAACGCGAGCTCCTGGAAGAGGATGAACGCTACGATATTGTGGTCCCGAGCGGTAATTTCGGCAATATCCTGGCGGCCTGGTACAGCATGCAGATGGGCGCTCCGGCGGGGACGCTTTACTGTGCATCGAACAGAAACCACGTGCTCACCGATTTTCTCCGCCGGGGAAAATACGACCGCAAGCGCAAATTTTATAAAACCAACACCCCTTCAATGGATATCCTGGTGTCGAGCAATATGGAACGTCTGCTCTTTGAGCTGACGGATCACGATGCCGAAAAGGTCAAAAGCTGGATGCAGGCTTTGAATGAAAACGGCGAATACAAAGTGGATAATAAGACGCTTTCCGAAATTAAAAAGAGTTTTAAAGCGGCTTATGCCGAAGAGCATCTGGTCATCCGGACCATCACCGATGTCTACAACGAATTTGATCATGTGGTCGATACGCATACGGCGGTCGGCTTTGCCGCAGAACGGCTTTTGAATTCGGGGCAGAAAAAGAAGGACCGCCGCAAGACCGTCTATGTGGCGACCGCGAGTCCTTTCAAATTCCCCGATTCCGTCTGCCGGGCGCTCTTCGGGAAAAAAGCGTACAAGAATGCGGACGACAAGGAAATGCTCGAAGCCATCAGCGAAGAATCTGATCTGGAAATTCCGCAGGGCCTGGCCGAGCTCTTTGACCTGCCGATCCGCCATGATACGGTCATCAAAAAAGACGAGATGAGAGATGCCGTCATTAAGGCACTCTCATCCGAAACGCATTCGGCGGAAGAAGCGCCGGCTAAGACAGAAGGAGCGTCGGATTCGGCAAGGGAGGCTCGGCAAGTTCCGGACGCCGAGGAGAACGGCGCAGCCGAAGAGACGGCGGAAGCGGGAGCCGAAGAATCTCAAGAAACGGCGGAAGGTTCCGGCGCAGAGGAAAGCGAGGGCTGAGCCTTTGCGTATCCGAAAATTTGCCCGGCATAAGTCCAATCAAGGCTATATCGCGGCCAAGTACCCCTGCGTCATTATGTACTTTCTTTTGCTCATCTGGCTGCTTCTGCCCTGGGTCTATCCCTTTGCCTGGGTCCTGGCCTTTGTCTTTATGTTCCGGGAAAAAGATTCCGTCTACCTCCGGCTGCATGCGGCACAGACCGGTCTTTTCCTCTTGATCATCGGCCTGATCTGTCTGCTTTTGCGGGTATCGGGCGATATCGTGCAGCTCATTGCCGCCCGCAGTCAGAATATGACGGCCGTATTTGAAGCGGCGGGGAAAAAGGCCAAGCTGGAAGAGATTGCCGATGTGCTGCGCTTTTTGGCCATGCCTTTCCTGGCGCTCGAGGCATTTTTTGCCTATCCTTACCGCTGGCTCGCTTTCCCGCTTCTGGGAAAAGCGGCGGAGCTTCTGGAAGACAAAACCCGGCCCGGGCCGCTGCGCTGAAAATCTTATAAATGGAAGCATTAAAAAACCGCCCCCCGCAAGGGAGGCGGCTTGTTTTTGCAGTCCTGAGGCGTGACGCCTCCGGACAGTTTATCCTCAGTGATTACCGTGGAGTTCTTTATTTACGGCAGAGAACATCTCGGACTGATCGCCTTCGAGAAGCACGAAGGACATCTCTTCGCTTCCCGTGAAGACCTGCTTGCCGTCTTCTTCCTTGGTGAAGAGCAGGTAGGCGCGGTTCATCGTCATGCTTTCGGCAAAGTCTTCCAGCTCCTCCGCAGGCACCGTACCTTTCAGGTGGTCTAAGATGCGGAGGGTCATCTTGCCGTTTTCTTTCTTGTACATGATTTTGACAATATTATCGGATGCCCGGGTGAGCTCACCGTAGTCCGTGATTTCTTCTTCTGTGGGCTCGTTTTCGGACGTTTCCTGCTCTGTTTTTTGTGCAGTTTCCGTTGCTTCTTGCACAGCTTCCGTCGCTTTTTCTGTTTCTTTCTCGCTTTCTTCTGTTGTTTCGGGCGCTGCGGTTTTTTCTTCGCTTTCCGCTGCGCTGCTCTCTGCAATAGAACTTTCCGTCGCCTTTGAACTTTCCTCCGGCTTATCCTTTCCGCCGCAGGCCGCCAGGGAGAGGCTCAGAGCCAAAGCTAATACGCTTGCCGTTAATTTTTTCATATTTATATACTCCTTATATAAGTGCATCTTCATAATATAAATGCATCTTCATGCAGCGTTCAGATTTTCTTTGTTCTAAACGCTGCTTATGATAGCATACAAAACGCCCGGCGTCCGATCATCAGTACAGGCTAATTGAAAGATCCGCAGCACACGGCAATTTGACATTTAGCGTCTCGATTTTTAGAATAAAATGGCTTTACGGACACGTAGCTCAGCAGGATAGAGCAGCCGCCTCCTAAGCGGCAGGCCGAACGTTCGAATCGTTTCGTGTCCGCCAGCGAAGCCGCAAAGACACGATTTGCGGCTTTTTTAAAGAAAGGATTTTCATTTTATGAGCCCTTCACGCAGCAGAAAAACAATAGCCGGAAAAGGCTTGCTCTTCCTGATCATCGCGGCCTTTGCGGCCGGGCTTTTTCTGCCGCTTCAGCCTGCAGCGGCTGAGGAGAGGGAAAATGAAGTGCTCGGCGAAGAAAGTTCTCTTTTGCTGAGCGATGCCGATGCGCATTATGACTTCCCTGCCGTTGACGGCTTTAATTACGACAAAATCGGCCTCGATTCCGTCTACGTCCTGGTCCGGCAGCTTTCGCCCGCGGGGACGATCGACTACCTCAAAAGCAATGAAAAAAACAAGGCGCATATGGGCGCTTTTGCGCAGCTGATGAGCTATTACGTTTTCCGGGAATATTTCAGGGAAATGAAGCTTTCCGTAAAATCGACGACGACGATCGAAGAGGCTGCACTTGCCAAAGCCGCCGATATGGGCGGACGGCTGATGGGCTTTGTGCCCGGGGAGAGCTTCACGGCCTCTGATCTTTTTCATGCCATGCTCCTGAGCGGAGCGGCTGATGCGTGTTATCAGCTGCTGCGCATGCTCGGCACCTCTGAAGAAGCCTTTGTTCAGCGCATGAATGTCAGCGCCGACGCCCTCGGCATGCACGACACCCGCTATCAGGATCCGGTCGGCATCAAAAGCGAGGATGCTTATACGACGCTGGCGGATACGGCCGTTTTATTTGAAGAACTCCTGCAGGATGAATTTTTCCGCTCCGTGATCGAAAAACGCAGCTACCGGACCCAAGCGACGCCCTCTTATCCCGACGGAATGCGCTTTACGTCCGTGATGGAGGACTATGCCGAAGCCCGCAAGCTGGACATCAGCATGATCGACGGCGGCAAAACCGGGGCGGGTACGGAACGTGCCTACAGTTTTGTCAGTTTCCACCGCGAAGGGGACAGTACCTATCTTATCCTGAGCTCCCGGGCGAAAACGGCCGGCGAAGAATTGCTGGATCATTTGAGCATTTTGGAAAAAATGCAGGAGATCCCTTTTGATTATCCGCTTCTGGCGGAAGGTGCCGTTCTGGCGGCTCTGCCGATTCGCCGGGACGGGGCGATCGATGAAACACTCGGCCGGCAAATTATCAGAGCGCCGGAAAGCCGCAGTGTAACCTTGCCGCTGATCTGCGATCTCGGCCGTTTTAAACTGGAACTCGCACTGCCCGACGCGCTGAGCGCTCCGCTCACAGCCGGGAGAAAGGCCGGCAGCTACCGCATCATCGAGGAGAGCGCGGGCGCTTCGGAAGAACTTTTTTCCGGCGAGCTGAGGCTGCCGGACGATCCGGAGGCCTTGGCCGCAGCTGCAAGTCTTCCTCAAAAAACCGAAGATGCTGCCGCATCCGATGAAAAAATCGACAGCAGCGAAAAGGCGGCGTCCTCAGCCGCAGAAAAAGGGACGGAA
>CALLQJ010000024.1 GCA_938014865.1 uncultured Fastidiosipila sp. | reverse complement strand
GCAATGACACGACGGACAAATATTCATTCTCCTGAAAATAGCGGGAAAAGAGACAGGATACCGTCTCTTCCTGACGATAATTTCTTCGAAGCGTCTCTTGGCTGATCCCGTCATAAACACCCGCAAAACACAGCAAAAGCGACTGCCTCGCTTTCTTCTCCGGCTTAAATTTATAGCGGTTAAAGTGCCGGAGACCTTCCTGCGTTTCTTCATATATGCGAAATCTTCCGTCTTTCAGCGCGTCGATCCTTTCCCCGTGAAAAAGCACGGCCCCGCTGAGCGGCTCCTGACAAAGCGCGCGGACCGTATCGACGATCAGAAAGATTTTTTCTTCTTTCAAAAAGAGAATCAGCCGGTCACACTCTGCCCGGCGCGCCTCATCATAAAGCCGGCTTTTAAAAACCTCGGCAAAGGAAAAGCGATTAAAATACAGTTTTTCGCTGCGCTGCGGCAGATAATCTCCGATATTTTCGGCAAATTCCAAAAATCCTTTTTCCCGGAACATACGGCCTTCGCGAAGCACCAGGCGATTATGGTAAAAGTCCGCCCGGTAATGGCCGTCGGTCGTAAAATGATCTCGATAGCCGCCGTCACGCAGAAATACGGCCCCGCCCGCACAAAGAGCCGCCACAGACTGCTCGTCAGCATGCCCGTGATGGGGCTTTTCGGCAAGAACGGGGATCGTCTGCTGCAGATAATCCCGCGTTAATTTGCCGTAATCGCCGACATCCCGGTAATTATAAAAAAGATAGCAGGCGTCTTCTTCCCAGCTGTCCCGGAAAACGACTTTTTTGCCGACGAGATCCTCCAGGACCTCGCAGGACAGAAGATTCGGTTCTTCGGCAGTAATGCTGTCGTCCCCCCACAAAAAAGCATTCGTCAGGCCGCGTTCATACTGCACGCCGTTATCCATCGTGAGATGCTCGGTCATATTTTTGAACTGACGCTCAGCCGAATACTTTAAGACAGGGCTGCGCAGTTTTTTCGCCATAAGTTCAGTGAAGCCCAGGGCCAGACAGCTGGATGTGCCGGAATCGAAACGACTGTCGCCGAATTCCGGAAGGCCGCCCGACGGCAGCAGCATGGCGAGAAAATAATGGGCATAATAAGACAAAATCCCTTCAATGCGAAAATTCCATATCCCGCGGTATTGGGTATATTCGGCAATGCAATTGCACCATATGCCTAAATAAGACGTCGCATCTTCGATCGACCATTCGCCGAGGCTGAGTTCAAAAAAGTTATCCGCCGCCCGGATGCAGTCCTCGGCACGTGCATGCTCCGGGAACAAAAGCCCGAAAAGCAGCATGGAAATGCCGCGGAGTGCGGCGCGGTTATGACAGCCCCATTCATAGTCACGGAAAAGATATTCCACATGCGCAAACGAAAGCGCTTCCGCCTCCTGCCACTCTTCGTCCGAAAAGGCTTCGCGGCCGATGATCTTGAGTGCGCGCATAAAAGGCGTATAAGAAAATAAGGTTTCAATGATCGGAAATAATTCGGGATCCGTCCGGCCCTCCGGCTGCAAATCCAGAGGATTGCTGAGCGGTCCCTTGACGGCCTCTTGTTTCTCTTCCCTTTGGCAGAACGCCAGGCTTCCTTCATAAAAACGCCGGATCATCTCACGGCGTACGGAAGCAAAGAGCTTCAGAATTTTTTTAACGGCCTGAAGATGTTTTTGATCGTTCGAGTAATCATAAAGAGCGGCTTCAACAGAGGCGAGGTGGCCTAGCCAGGACAAGGCCCAAAGGTTTCCGTTTTGATAAAAATCGTGAATATTATCATCCAGTCCGGCCCCTTCTTCGGCCCGGATGCGGGCGCTCATTTCTCGGTAGTGTGCGGCGTAGTCTTCTTTCAGCATGATTGTGAACACCTCAAGCCTGAAATTCATTTTTTGTCAAAGCCTTAAAGACGCGCCAAAAGACCCGCCTTTTGAGCCTTGTACATCTGCATAATAGGCAGAGATCCGGCAGATGGCAATAATAAAAATCCGCCCGGGTTATAAAATTGTAGAATATGCATAATTATGCAGGGCTTTTCTATATTCTGCGGCTTTTTTCTGCAAAAAGTGCAGCAGGCCATTTTGTTCATTCAGACGCCCCGATGAAATTTCGTTCATTTTTTCTTGTGAAAACGACATATTGCGACGTTTTTTCGATAATTCTTTTCCATTTCGATTATACTTATTCACATTTAACACAATTTTTTCGCAATTTATAGATTTTTATTATGCAATTAAGCAAATTGCTATTTCCAAAAGAAAGTAAGTCCTTTACCATGAAAGCATGTTCGGACTATATAAAAGGCCACATTTTATTCAAAATGCTTTTTATTTTATTCGTGAATAATTCACAGACTTCAGATGAAATGCAGCAGCAGAAACCCGGAAAGGAAGGTTCAGATGAGTCAATTGAAATTACAGCAAAAGACTCGGGATAAAAAAGGGATCCGCAAAGTTTTTGCTTATATTTGGCAATACAAATATTTATATATCATGATGATCCCCGCCATTGTCTATTATATTATTTTTAAATATATTCCAATGTACGGCATCGTGATTTCTTTTAAAGATTTTAACTTTAAAAAAGGAATCTTAGGCAGTGACTGGGTGGGATTAAAACATTTTAGATATATGTTCGGTCTCAACGATTTCTATCGTGTCTTCTTAAACTCCCTTTATTTAAGTGCACTGCGTATTGTCTTCCAGTTTCCGATACCGATCATTCTTGCGCTTTTGCTAAATGAGTGTCAGAACGATAAATTTAAAAAGTTTACGCAAACCTCGATTTACCTCCCGCACTTTTTATCCTGGGCCGTCATCGGCGGTATTATGGTCAACTTCCTTTCCCCGACCTGGGGCGTAGTGAATGCCATTATAAAGGAATTAGGTTTTGAACCGATTTTCTTTTTGGGCGATCCGAAATATTTCCGGACGGTCGTTGTCGTTTCCTCGATCTGGAAGGAAGCGGGCTGGGGAACGATTATTTATTTGGCGGCCATCAGCGGCATAGACCCGGAACAATATGAATCGGCGACCGTTGACGGGGCGAATCGCTGGCAGCGGCTTATTCATATTACCCTGCCGAACCTGAAATCAACGATTGTCATTTTATTAATCCTCAGAATGGGAAGCATTATGTCCAATGGTTTCGAACAGATTTTCACCTTGCAGAACCAGCAGAATCTTTCCGTTTCTCAGGTATTCGAGACCTATACCTACCGTATCGGTCTGCTCGGCGGCCGTTTCTCATTTGCAACTACCGTCGGCCTCTTTACTTCCGTCATCAGTTTGATTTTCCTGACTACGGCCAATCTTATTGCCCGGAAGCTTGACGAAACCTCGATATTCTGAGAAAGGAGCAGAAAATGGCATCTATTACCAAAAGAAATCATATCAAGAAAACGCCGGGCGAGATTGTCTTTGATATTTTCAATTATATCTTTTTGGGGCTTTGGGCTTTGGCTTGCATATTCCCCATATTCTACGTCTTGATGTATTCACTGACGCCGTATAATGAATATCTGGCCAATCCCTTAAGACTGATCCCGAAAAACTTTACCCTTACGGCGTATAAAGAACTGCTTAAGTTCCCCTTGATGAAGACCGGGTATTTTTCCACGATTTTCATCACCGTAGTCGGTACCTCGCTGAACATCTTTATGCTCTGCATTACGGCGTATCCGATGTCCAAGAAGAAGCTGAAGGGCAGAAATTTCGTAATGGGCATGATTGTCTTTACCATGTTCTTCGGCGGCGGGATGATTCCCAACTATCTTCTGCTGCGGAACTTAAAGCTTTTGAATACCTACTGGGCTTTGATCCTGCCGGGTGCGCTGAGTGCTTATAATCTGATCTTATTCAGAAATTTCATTTACACCATTCCGGCAAGTCTGGAAGAAGCGGCTTTTATTGACGGCGCCAATGAATTTCAAATTCTTTTTAAAGTCATCATTCCGCTGTCCAAACCCGCTATTGCGACGTTTACGCTCTTCCACTCGGTCGGCCACTGGAACTCCTATTTCAGTTCCATCCTCTATATTCAGGACCGGAAAAAATGGCCCTTGATGCTGATTGTCCGGGAAATGGTCGTCGAAAGCGGCACCGATATGGTGCGTCAGGAAAATGTCATGATGGAAGAGATGGCGCAGCCCTTTACGATTAAAATGGCGATCATCATCTTTACGATTATACCGATCCTTCTGGTCTATCCTTTTGTACAGAAATACTTTATGAAAGGCATGCTGATCGGTTCCGTCAAAGGCTGATGCCTTTTTGAGAAGAGATTGCGCCGCGCGATGTACAAGCGCAGAATCAGAAAAAATATTATTCTGCCGAAAGACAGCAGAATGGATATAAAAATACAGAAAGTGAGAAGCAGTATGAAAAAGAAACAGAAAAAGAAGATGACAAGGAGCCAAACGACGACGAAGGTGAAGAGGGCGGCGGCGAAGACGGGGAAATGGATACCTCGCCGATCACCATCACCGTACTCAACCGGATAAATGCGGAAATGGTCTTGGAAGACAACCCGATGTTTGAACTGGTCGAAGAAAAGACCGGTGTCAAGCTGGAGGTCGATGCTCCGCCGATCAGCAATTATACGGATCGTCTCCAGCTGGTCATGGCGTCCGGTGATATCCCCGATATCATTTATAC
>CALLQJ010000023.1 GCA_938014865.1 uncultured Fastidiosipila sp. | reverse complement strand
GTCTTTTTTCAGCGTTTTCATAACAAAAGCACTGCTCTTGTTTTTCTTTTCCTTCATCTGCCGGCGCAGATCTTCCATCAGCTTGTCGCTGACTTCCGCTCCCACATCCGCCTGAATCAGCACCATCTCGAGGTCTTCGAGTTCTTCTTCATCAAAAATGCCGAAGGCGGCGGCAATATTATCCACCTGTCCTAAAATAAAATCCCGGGTTTTGCTCAAACCGTTTTTGAATTTATCCAGAAAAGCCATTTTAATCTCCTTCTTTTATGCTTCGTCTTCATCCAGACGGACGGATATTATCTGTGAAACGCCCCGCTCCTGCATGGTCACGCCGTAAATCATCCGGGCGGCTTCCATGGTCCCTCTGCGGTGCGTTACCAGGATATACTGTGTCTCATCTGAATTGGCGGTAATGTAATCCGTGAAACGGAAGACATTCGCTTCGTCCAGGGCCGCTTCAACTTCGTCCAGTACACAGAAAGGTGAGGGATTGAGTTTCTGTATGGCGAAAAGCAGGGCGATCGCCGTCAGACAGCGTTCGCCGCCGGAGAGGGCCAGCATGTTCTGCAGACGTTTTCCGGGCGGCGAAACCCGGATGTCGATATTGCTGTTCAGTATATCGTTTTTATCCTCCAGGATCAGTTCGGCTTCACCGCCGCCGAAGAGCTGCCTGAAGGTATCGTGAAACTGTTCATTGATAAAGCCGAAAGATTCCCGGAACTGCTTTTGCATGCCGTCGGTAATTTCGGCAATGATTTTTTCAAGATCTTCCTGAGCTTCCAAAATATCATTGCGCTGCTTATCCATGAACGCAAAACGTTCATTAATGCTTTTGCTCTCCTCTATAGCCTGTACATTGACATTGCCTAAAGCTTTGATTTCTTTTCGAAGTTCTTTAACCGCTTCGCGCATACCGGCAAAATCCGCGTCTTCCTTATACCACTTTTCTTTATCGGCAAAGGTGCAGGCATAGTCTTCCCAGAGCCGGCTGCGCAGTTCCATAAGCTTGGCCGACGCATTTTCCGCGCGCTGTTCGAGCCGGCCCTGCTCCTGACCGAGCTTGGTCAGATGCGAGCTTACCGCCGACAATTCTTCGCTGCTTGCGGCTAATTGCGCGCCGGCTTCTTCCTGTTTTTCTTCCGCGGCTTTCAGAGCCCGGCTGAGCGACTCGGCATTTTCGCGGAGCTTGTCCTTGGTGCTTTCCGCATCCTGAATAAAACTGCTGAGTTTCTCGCTTTCGGCTTCGTCCCGTTCTTTATCGACGTTCTGCGCAGCGAGCTCTTCTTCGGATTGGGCCAGCTCCTGCCGGACACGCTGCAGAAGCTGGGCAGTGCTTGCTTTGCGTTCCCGGCTTTGCATCATCTGTAAATTTAAGCTGTTTTTCTTTTCGGCGGCCTTTTCCGATGCTTCGCTTTGCTTCTCGGAGCCTGCCGCGAGCTTTTCTTTCTGTTCTGTGATGCGCTGAAGGTGGGCCCGGGCCTCTTCTTCTTCTTTTGTCTGCTTGGCCAAAGCATTTTTGCTCTCGGCTTGTTCTTTGATCAGGCGCTCAAAATCCGCTCGGTTCTGATCGTGCTTGCTTTGCAGCCGGATGCGGCTTTGTTCGTACTGATTCAGATGGGAATTCAAAAGAATTTCCTCCCGGGAAAGCCGGGCCGATTCGGCAGAGAGCGTCCCGAGCCGTTCTTCTGCTGCCTGGAGT
>CALLQJ010000022.1 GCA_938014865.1 uncultured Fastidiosipila sp. | reverse complement strand
GCCATGATATGGCGAATGATATTCTTGTTGCGGACACCAAGCCGTATTGAAATAAGCGCTTTCGCTGCCGTAAGCCAGCGCCGCAATCGCCTGTGCGCCCCCGATGCGGAAGATCCGGTCAACGCCCGAAATAGCGGCTGCAGCCAGAATAACATCGGCCACCTTGCCGTCTTTTCCCGGAGGCGTGCACATGATAATTTCCTCAACCCCTGCCGCCGCAGCCGGAATGGCGTTCATCAAAACCGACGACGGCAGCGGCGCCGTTCCGCCCGGTACATAGATTCCGACGCGCTCGAGCGGCCTTTCGATCAGGGCCACCTTGCTGCCGCAGTCATCTTCAAGTTCCACTTTTTTTGTATTAATCAGCTGCGCTTCGTGAAAGCGGCGGACGGACGCTGCAGCAGCTTCCAGGTCCTCGTATAAAACAGGATCCAGTGCTTCCTTGGCCGCATCGATTTCCCGCGGCGTGACTTCAAGGGCATCCTTTTCGAGCTTTACCTTATCGAAACGCTCCGTAAAGCGGATAAGTGCCCGGTCACCTTCTTCTTTCACTGCCTTGAGAATGGCTTTGACACTGTCGTTGACATCCTTTTTTTCCATTTTGCTGCGCGCGCTGATTTTCTCGAGTTCTTTTTGCGCCGCCGCAGTTTTCATATCAATAATTTTGACCGTAAATGCTTCCATCTCAGCCCTCCGATACAGCTGTTCTCAGCCGATTGATCATTTCGCTAATTTCTTCCGACTTCAGTTTCATGCTCACCTGGTTCACCACCAGACGGGCGGAACAATACGCGATGGTCTCCAGGACCGCCAGCTTATTCTCTTTAAGCGTCCGCCCCGATTCCACGATGTCCACAATGACATCGCTTAAGCCGACCAATGGCGCCAGTTCAATCGAACCGTTCAGTTTAATGACCTCAACCGCCTCGCGCTTTTCTTCAGCAAAATAGGCCCGGCTCACATTGGGGTATTTGCTGGCCACTTTCAGTTTGCCTCTCGAATAATCATTGAGGTCAAAAGACTGAGGACCGCAGACCGCCAGCCTGCAGGCCCCGAAGCCCAGGTCCAGCACCTCAAAAATATTTTTGTCTTCTTCAAGCAGCGTATCTTTCCCCGCCACCCCGACATCGGCGACACCGGATTCAACATAGGTCGGTACATCCGCCGGTTTGGCCAGGATAAAACGCAGACTGCCGTCCTTATTCTGAAAAATAAGCTTGCGGCTTTCCTCATTCAAAACCGAACAGTCGTAGCCCGCCCGGCTCAGAAGCTCCACGGCATCCTCCGCCAGCCGGCCTTTTGCCAAAGCGATCGTCAAGGTATTCATGCCGTCCTCCCGTCCTCTTCGCCGATTTCATCCAGACAGACCCTAATGCCCAGATCACGCAGGCTCTTCGCCTTTTTAAAGGCTGCTTTCCGGTCTTCCTTTTTATAACGCAGCACCGTGCGTTCCTGCAGGTCTTCCGGCTCGGCACCGGCTTTGTACAAGGCCTCATGCAAAAGTTCCAGGTCCAGAGAAAAGCCCCGCGCCGGCAGATCACGGCCGAAGGCGGCACAAAGATTATCGTAACGGCCGCCCGATAACACCGGAGCACCCGCGCCGGGGGCATAGCCCCGGAAAATCATGCCGGTATAATAACTCAGATTTTTCAAAAGCCCGAGGTCGATCGAAACATAAGAACTCAAATCCCAGGCCTCCAGATAATCCAGAATTTCCCGAAGCTCTGCCAAAGCCCGGGCCGCTTCGCCGTCCTGAACCAGCTCTTCCATTGCCTCTAAGACTTCATA
>CALLQJ010000021.1 GCA_938014865.1 uncultured Fastidiosipila sp. | reverse complement strand
GGCGCACAAAAGCAAACAAGAGCGCATTCCGGTAAACATCTTTAAGTTTCAGTTCAAAGGTGATCATCAGCTGGTAGGCATAAAACTGCATGAGCGTGAAAATCAGCATGCAGACAAAGAGCACCGCCCGCAAGACCATGGAAAGCATGCCGCCGTCCAGCATAAGCCCGTAATAATAAAAGGCCACCGTCATCAGCACATAAACCACTGTAGTAATAAGGGAATGGGCAAGTCCTTGTTTCCAGTTTGTCTTTATGGTGTCACGGAAATCCATCCAGATAAAGCAAGGTTCCCGCCGGGAGAAGTTGCGCAGCAGGTAGGTGAATCCGGTATGAATCGGACCGAAGACAACAAACTGCAGGCCGACAAAGGTAAAGGTGAAGATCAGCATGGTGGATATAAAAAGATGAGAGGCATAAGCATCCAAGGTAATGCCCTCGGCAAACTTCAGCCCTAAAGTATTTAATATTTTCGTGATATGTTTAAACGAAAAATTCGGCATGACCATCGGGACCAGCCAGTTCGTCAGAAAGAAAGAAAGAGCAATCGCGGGAAGCTCAAATAAAATCATCATCAGATTGATGGTGATCAGCTTCCAGAATTTTGTGCCGACAATGGAGAAAAACTCCAGAAACGGACCTTTCGGGGGCTCATCGGGATCGATGCCCGGCCCCTCTTTCGTAAAATCAAATAAACCAAAAATTCCTGCCATGTTTTTTCCTCTCTATAAGCTTTGACAATTAAATTAATTTTATACGCTTTTTTCTCTTCCTACAAGAAAGTTTTCCAGACTTTTCAGGGAACGGGCGGACATGGCCCGGTAACGCTCCTGCTTTTTCCTGATTCTTTCATCCAAGGGCGGCAGAAGACCGAAATTGGCATTCATCGGCTGAAAGGCCCTGCCGTCTCCGCCCGCGATGTAGCGGGCCAGCTGTCCGTTCATGGTCTCGGGCGGCAGAATAAAGTCGGCTTCCTTGCCCTCCAGACGCAGCAGAATATTCCGGGCCGCCAGATGCCCGGAGGCAATCGCCGAGACATAGCCTTCCAGACCCGTGATCTGTCCGGCAAAGAAAATTCTCGGATCGCGTTTGAGATAAAAAGCCGCACTCAGTTCCTTATCGGAAGAAATATAGCTGTTGCGGTGCATGACTCCGTAACGCAGGAATTCCGCCTTCTCCAAACCCGGAATCATGCGGAATACGCGTCTTTGTTCGGGAAATTTAAGCCGGGTCTGAAAACCGACCAGGTTATACATCGTTTTGTAGCGGTCTTCCCGCCGGAGCTGCACGACCGCATAAGGCGTCTCACCCGTATAGGGCGAACGCAGGCCGACCGGTTTCAGCGGACCGAAACGCAAGGTATCAGGTCCTTTTTTAGCTAAGCTCTCAATCGGCATGCAGCCTTGAAAAAGAATTTCCTTATCAAAACCTTCCACATCCGCGAGCTCGGCCGTAATAAGCGCAAGGTAAAAGGCTTCATAGGCCTCTTTTGTAAAGGGACAGTTGATGTAGGCCGCCTCCCCTTTATCGTAGCGGGATTTTTCATAGGCAATGCGCATATCCACGGAATCCGCCGCAATAATCGGCGCCGCCGCATCATAGAAATACAAAGTTTCGGAATGGAGCCGTTTTTTTACGGCCTCAAACAAGCCGCCGCCCGTCAGCGGTCCGCTGGCGATAAGGCATATCCCTTCCGGCGGTATAGCCTCTGCGGTTTTGCTGAGCACACGGATATGAGGG
>CALLQJ010000020.1 GCA_938014865.1 uncultured Fastidiosipila sp. | reverse complement strand
CGATGCCATGAGCCTTCTTTTTTGTTCCAACCGCGGGGATGAAACGATCCGCTGCTTTGATATCCGGGACGGCCTGCGGCACTTTGATCTCGCCAAGTCTTCCTTCAAGCATTGCCGGGACCTCCGTTATGCTTCCGCGGGAGATCATGAATTCCTGCTTTTGGCCAATCTCAAAAGCGATTGCATTTCTCTGATGGCTATTGACCGCCGGGCGCGCCGTTTGACGGAGCGCAGGGAGGCTTTGGAAGTCCCGCAGCCGGCTTGCATTTGTCCGGCCTTCTGAAGACAGCTGATTTTTTAAAATTTTAAAAGAGACAAAAAAAGCCCCGATGCTTTCGGGGCTCTTATGGCTGCCGATAAAGGATTTGAACCTTTACAGACTGATCCAGAGTCAGGTGTGCTACCATTACACTAATCGGCAGAATCCGCCCGGCAAATGCCGAGTGAACGTTCACGATTATATCACAGGAATTTGGCAGTGACAAGAGCCGAGGAAAATCTTCTCAGCGGACCTTTATTTCGCAGATTTTGCTGCTTCTCGCTTCTTTGCCTCTTTCCTTTAGGCTTCGGACACGGCTTAACTGCACGCCGAAATCCGGAATTTCTGAAATTATTCTTACCGGCTAAGCAGGCGAAAACAGGTGTTGTTTCGCCCGGCAGAAGAAAACGGAACAAAAAGCAGGCTTAAAGTTACTAATAATTATGCATGAACCCTCTCATAAAAACAGTGGAAATACGGCTGAAACAGCCTGTTATGACTTAAAATTGTAATATTAGCGCGAAAAAATGTAATATTCAAAATGGAATATATAGCCTGCTATATATTCCATTTTTACATCTTGATTTCCGCTTCGTATAAGCTTTTATTTTCTCACTTTATTCCGCATTATGTACCCAGCGCAGAAAAGTAGTATGCGAAACATCTAAAACTTCTGCAGCCTCCCGGGCGCTGATTTCATGTTTTTCCCAGCGTTTTTTCAAGCCTTCAAAACCCGGCGGAATGTCCAGGCGCGGCCTGCCGAAAGATACCCCTCGGCGTTTCGCTGCGGCGATGCCTTCTTTTTGCCGCTGCAGAAGGAAATCTCGTTCCGTCTGTACGACATAGCTCAGAAGCTGCAGGACGATATCCGAAATCAATTCCGATATTAAATCATCCTCACGATCCGTGTTGAGCACCGGCATATCCAAAATACGGATATTGACTTTCAAATCTTCCCGCAAGCGCCGCCACTCTTTGAGAATTTCGCGGTAGTTTCGGCCCAGCCGGTCAATGCTCAGTATGAGCAGGAGATCCCCCTCCTTCAGCAGCTTAAGCATTTTTTGATAGGCCGGCCGATTAAAATCCGCTCCGCTCTTTTTATCAATAAAGAGAAAGCCTTCTTTGACCCCCGCTTTTTTCAAGGCGTCGGTCTGACGGTCAATACACTGTTCTGCGGTTGATACTCTGGCATATCCGAAGATATCCATACGATCACCTCCGTTTTTATCGCATATTAACCCTCTCATGATTTTCAGTGTATAAAAAATGTCTTAACGGCCGAGCATGAAAAGCCGACAAATTCAGACAAAAAGCATAGCTTTTCCTCCGTAAAAACCGGAAATAAAAACGCCATCCCCGCCGTTTTTAAAACTTCGAAGATGACGTTTTAAGATTCAGGCACTGCCGCATACACCGTGCACGAACAGTTTACCGCCTTTCAGAGCTCAAGACTCTTCTGTGCCGCTTATTTCGAATGATCAATCAGGACTTTAATATTCTGATCGCCCTTGGCTGCTTCATCAAATGCCGTGGTGATTTCCGACAGAGGGAAGACATCCGTAATAAGGGGAGATACGTCCGTACCGGCCGCCAGCATCTCAAGAACTTTCACAATCACTTCCGGTGTGTAGCCCGCTGAACCAATAATCGTAATCATCTTGGCGACGATTTCCGTAGATGTGATCTCCGTCGGGCTGTTGCCCATGGCAATGCAGATCAGCTTGGAATTCGGCATGGCATATTCCAGATAATCATCAATCGCTTTCGGATAGCCCGCACAATCAAAGACCAGGTCCGCCAGATTGGTCTGCTGGCCTAAATTGCCGGTCGAGCTGCCCCAGCGCTCAACGGCAAACTCATTGGTCGGCATCTTCGTAATATCGCAGGGAATACCGCCTAATTTCTCAACGGCTTCCAGACGCAGCGGAACACTGTCCGCCACAATAACTTCTTCCACGCCGCAGTATTTCAAAGCCGTCAGACAGGCCAGACCGATGGTCCCCGCACCGTAGACGATGGCCTTGTCTTCTTTTTTCGGTTCTGCCAGCATGACGCCGTTCATCGAGACGCTCAGAGGCTCGGTCAAGGCTAAATAATTAATGTCGATATCTTCCGGCAGCTTAAATAAGTTGTAATCCCACTGCGGATCCTCGACCAGGATATATTCGGAAAAAGCACCGGCCATATCCGCACTCATCGTAAAATTCCAGCCCTCGGGATATTCTCTGAACGTGGTCGGATTAACAAAAACTTTCTGTCCGGCTTCAAAGCCTTCCACCCCTTCACCGACCTCTTCAATAACCCCGACCATCTCATGGCCGAACTGATTGCCCGGCATAATGCCGACGCTGTCGCCTTCCTCAAGATAGGCATGAAGATCCGTGCCGCAGATTCCGGCACGTATATTCTTGATAAGCACCGTTCCCTCTCTCACGACAGGCTTATCAAACTCTGTCAGCTCAATCTTACCGACTCCGTTGTACTTTCCGCCACGCATAAATAAAATCCTTTCTGTTTTCTCTTTAAATAAGATTACATGTTATGAATTTAGAGAGAATAGCTATACTATTCTTTATGATAGATTTCTAATACTTTCTCTTCAATTATTAATATAGAGAAATAAAGCGCTTTATTACGGTCATTAAATACTGAAAACGGAGTAAATATTATTAATTCTTGTATAAATTCACATTAAATTTTAAAAATCCGCAAGAAAAATCTAAATTCTCCTTTCCAAGGAGAAAAGCTCATCTTCCGCCGGGCGTCGCCTTGCAAGGCCTGCTGCGTCCCGGACGAATGGCAGACAGTCCTGCAGCCCGCTCAGAAAGTCCTCCGGCCGCTCTTTTGTTTTGCGCAAAAAAAGAACAAACCGGAACCCTTCCGGCCTGTTCTTTCGGCTCAATGCCTTTTATAACTTATATTATCGGCTCTTAATCAATCGAAGCCAGCGCCTGCTCCAGATCCTCAATGATGTCATCCGCATCTTCAATGCCTACGGAGAAACGGATCAGGTCGGGACTGACGCCTGCCTTTTCCAGCTCCTCATCGCTGAGCTGCCGGTGCGTCGTGGACGCCGGGTGCAGCACACAGGTTCTTGCATCCGCCACATGGGTCACCACGGCCGCCAGCTTCAGGGCATCCATAAATTTCATCGCATTTTCCCGGCCGCCGGCAATACCGAAGGTCACCACGCCGCTGCTGCCGTTCGGCATATACTTAGCAGCCAGATCATGGTACTTGCTGCTTTCCAAATCCGGATATTCGACCCAGGTCACCTTATCGTGCCCTTCCAGGTACTTCGCCACCGCCAGCGCATTTTTGCAGTGCTGCGGCATTCTTAAATGCAAGGTCTCCAGGCCTAAATTCAGCAGGAAAGCATTATGAGGAGAAGGCGTGGAGCCCAGATCGCGCATCACGGTCGCCACGATTTTGCCGGCAAAAGCCCCCTTGCCGAATAGTTCTGTGAATATTGAACCGTGGTAGCTTTCATCCGGCGTGGTCAGCCCGGGGAAAAGATCCGAATTTGCTTCCCAGTCGAAACGGCCGCCGTCTACAATGACACCGCCCAGAGCCGTCGCATGTCCGTCCATATATTTCGTCGTGGAATGCACCACAATATCCGCTCCCCATTCAAAAGGCCGGCAGTTAATCGGCGTCGGAAAGGTATTGTCCACAATCAGCGGCACCCGGTGGGCATGGGCCGCCTCGGCAAATTTTTCAATATCCAGAACGTTCAAAGCCGGATTCGCCAGCGTCTCACCGAAGACACAGCGTGTTTCCGGACGGAAAGCCGCTTCAAGCTCTTCTCTTGTGCAGTCCGGGTCCACAAAGGTCGTCTCGATGCCCATCTTTTTCAAGGTATGGGAGATCAGATTAAAAGAACCGCCGTAAATGGCCGAAGAACTGATCACATGCTGACCGGTCTCACAAATATTAAAAATGGAATAAAAGGTCGCCGCCTGTCCCGACGAAGTCAAGACCGCCGCTACGCCGCCTTCCAGATCCGCTATTTTCTTGGCCACTGCGTCATTGGTCGGGTTCGACAGGCGGGTGTAAAAATAGCCCGGTCCTTCCAGGTCAAAAACCTGCGCCATCGCCTCACTCGAATCAAATTTAAACGTCGTCGACTGATAAATCGGCAAGACTCTGGGATCGCCGTTTTTAGGCTCCCAGCCTGACTGCACACACTTCGTTGCGATTTTGTAATCTTTCATCTTCACACTTCTCTTTCTTAGAAATTTTATTTATTGCGCAAACGGGAAACGCTCAAGTTCTTCATAGACCAAAACACCGTTCTCACGTTTCGACTCAAATAAAGACAGAGAAAAAACCTTCATATCCGCAGGTTTTTCAAAATGCTCTAAGACTGCGGACAAGTCTGTCTCCTTATTTTTGCGGTAATTTCTCGCCAGGGTCACATGCGGCCGATACGGCCTCTCATCGCAGGGAAAACCTGCCGCCTCCAAAGCCGCTTTGACCTTGCTTTGCAATGCCAGAAGCTCCGGACAGCGTTTAACCCCCTGCCACAAAATCAAGGCATTTCGCTTTTTAAAATAAGACCCTTGCGTAAATTCCAGAACAAAGGCTTCACTTCGCACCTGCTTCAGAGCCTTTACGGCCGCTTCCGCTCTTTTGCTGTTCCCGATATAGACCAAAGTCAAGTGAAAATTCTCCCGCCGCACCGGACGCATCCGGCCGCTTTCGGCCGCCTTTAAAACATTGCGCTCGATCACGCCTTTTCGTTTATCATCAAAAGCGATCGCCGTAAAAAGACGCCTGTTTTCCTTGCTCATCGTTTCCCCTTTCGTCCGTATAGTTTACTACAAGGCCGCAGCCCGTTCCTGCCAAGACGCGTAATCTCATCTTTCATGAGCATATTTTCTTGTTTTTGAACAAAAGCCCGGCTCAGCGCCGGCGGGTGATCCTCGGATCCGATTATTAAATATGAAAAAAGGCCGGGAATTAATCCTGACCTTCTTCCAGCTTGCCTATGATTACAATTGAATAGTTAAAAATAATAAAATTGCTTCTCATAAGCTTTTTTTTGGTGGACCCGAAGGGACTTGAACCCTCGACTTCCGCGATGCGAACGCGGCGCTCTCCCAACTGAGCCACGAGCCCATATAACACTAAGATTATAGTCGTTTACGCTTTCGGATGCAAGGCGTGAAATTTTAAGCTTCTCCGTCCGCAGAAAGCAGGACCTGCACCGCGCTATGCCGTGAGCTGTTAAGAGCCCGGTGCCGAAACACCGGGCTCTTTTTTATTTAAGTACGTTTGAAAAAGCAATTAGTCCTCATCTTTTCTTCCGCCGAAAAGCAGGAACAAACGCAGGACCTGAAGGAGCGTGGCCGCCGCAGCCGCCACGTAGGTCAGCGCTGCCGCACGCAGTACCTTTTTGGTCCCCGCCAGCTCTTCCTGATCCATAATCCCGTAGCTTTCCAGGGCGTTCATGGCCCGTCTGGACGCATTAAATTCCACCGGCAAAGTCACCAGCTGGAAGAAGAAAACGAATAAAAACAGAATCACGCCGATATTAATCAGCGTCTCATTCATGCCTAAGATAATGCCCAGAAGAATAATCGGCCAGCTCAGGATCGCACCGATATTCGTAATCGGCACCAAGACCCCCCGAAGCTTCAGAGGCCAGTACATCTCCTCATCCTGAATGGCATGCCCGCATTCATGGGCAGCCACGCCGATATCGGCAATCGAAATCCCCTCCCGGCTTCCTTCCGAAAGATTTAAGACCTTCTTTTTCGGATTGTAATTGTCACTCAGACGGCCCGGGACACGGCCGATGCTTACGTCGTAAAGATTTTCGTTACGCAGTATCAGACGGGCAACGGCCTCGCCCGTGAGGCCGCGCTTGCTCTTCACCTGACTGTAGCGCCGATAGGTGCTTTGCATATAGCCTGAGGCCGCCATGACAATCAGCGAACCGATAATAACAAGAATATAGGTTGGGTCAAAGTAAAATAATCCGGGCATTACTTAAATACCTTTCTCTTCATTTTTCTGCCGGGCGGCATTATTATGCCGCCTTGCTGCTTTCCGTTGTTTCTCCGCTGCCGCTCTCTTCCGAGGCCTTCGTTTCATCAGATACTTCCGGCTCATCCTCCGCTCCGTAATTCGGATCCCGGCTGATGCGCACCATCTCAAGCGTGTAGCCTGAGGTCCAGTTGATCTCTTCGTATTCGGGATTGAGATAACCCGAGAAACTCATGCGATTGAAGCTTTCGGATTCGACGAGCCAGTCGCCCGCGGTGAAATTGATATAATACGCTTCTCTGTCCGCATCAATAATCGCCGTGTAAAGGCCGTCTTCAAAGCCTTCCGCTTCCGAACTCACTAAGATCTGTGCAGAAAATACATCTTCCTGACCTTCCTCGGGCACAATACTCATATAAAGTTCGTAGTTCCCGTTATCCGTGAGATAATCTGCATACCAGAATCCTGTCAGATCTGATTTCGTGCATTCGAAATCATAATAGGAATAACTGTCTTCCAAATAGTATACTTCATCCTCGCTGTCGTAGACGAAATTCTCATCGGCCATCACCGTACCGGCAAACCAATCGTCCAGACTGATATCGAAGGTATAGCTTACCACTTTCTCCGTCTCATCAAAGCCGCTGCTGATGTCTTTTATATCCACGGCCGTAATGATTTCAGACGCATCCTCCGGGAAGGAAAGATTTACGGGAATGTCTTCTCCCGCATAAGGATTAAGAGACAAGACTTCGCCGGACCAAAGGGCGTAGACATCTTCTTCCGTGAAAGTGAATTCCGCTCCCTCTTTGTAGACAAGTTCTGAGGAGAGCACTTCCTCCGCATCGTAATCGTAATACCAATCCCCGTAAGACCAGTCAAAGGCCATCTTGATTTCAGCATGCAGCTCGGTAATATCGCTTTCGGCGATCACCTTCAGGCTGATCTCTTCTCTGGTATGACTGTCGTTCATCTCACGAGAGAGGATTTCTTTGCTCGTTACGATATCATCTTCCAGATACCAGGTTTTCCCGTCTTCATCCACAATGGAGAACCACTCCAGCTGATCAAAAATCTCCTCTTCACTGACCGTCGTCTTGGGGATCAGCTTCGGATCTTCTTCGGGGCCGCCGTAAATCAAATTCCAGCTTTTATCCGACTTATTCCACGTCATATTAAAGCTGTACGGTGCCTCAATGCGCATGTCTTCATTTTCCCGGACCATATCCGCATAGAAAACATAGACACGGATTTTGCTGTCCTTATAGCTTTCCGATTTCCGGAGCTCTGCCTCAACAAAGGGGACTTCACTCCACATGTCCAGAATGCTGTTTTCATTTTCTCTTGCGATCTGCAAAAGCGTTTCATTATCCATTTCGGGTGCATTCCCCGATCCGAAAACAAAGTGGACCAGGAGGAAAACGCCTAAAGCCAGCAGCGCGGCGGCTGCTACGATGATCAGGACGATCACGGCGGGTGACTTCTTCTTGCCCTCGCCCTTTGCTTTCGCCTTCTTCTTATCGCCGGCAGGAGGCGGGACCGCTCCCTGAGGACCCGGCCCTGCGGCCATGCCCGGAGCCGCCGGTCCCTTTACGCCCTGAACATTTTGTGCATAAGGGGGCAAGGTTCCTTTCGCCATCGGCTGTCTTTGGCCGGGGCCGCCTGCGCCGGGAGGCGGAGGCGCCTGTCTTCTTTGCTGCGGGCCCGGGCCCTGAGGCGCTGCAGCGGGTCCCGGCTGCATGGGGCCTCCGGGACCTCGTCCCTGCGGCGGAACACCCGGAGCCTGCGGCTGTCCCTGAGGCGGGAAAGGCCGGCCCGGAGCTTGTCCTTGCACGGGCGGGGCCTGCGGGCCGCGGCCTCTGTCTTGAGGCGGCATCTGCCGCTGCTGCGGCGGAAAGGGCCTCCCTTGCTGCGGACTGCCCTGCGGCGGAGGCGGCATCTGAGCTTTCGGCGGCGCCGTCTTGCGGCCTGCCGTTTCTGCTGCCGGAGGAATCGGCTGATTCATCTGTTCCGGCCTGGCGGCGGCTCCCTGCGGTCTCTCTGTATTCTGAGGCGGCAGGGCCGACACAGCGGCCGGAGGAACAGCATGATAAGCTCCGGCTTCTGCAGCAGGATCGTCCGCTTCGCCGGGATGCTTATCCTCATCCTCATCTCTTGCTTTTTTGTTCTTCTCGCCTGAATCTTCCGGCCGGCCGGCTGCTTCCTTCCCCTCATCCGCCTTTTCTGCGGCTTCATAAGGAAGCGATTCAAAGCGTTTTGTTTCATCGTGTGCTGTGACAGGAGATC
>CALLQJ010000019.1 GCA_938014865.1 uncultured Fastidiosipila sp. | reverse complement strand
ACGAGATTAAGCGTTGTGACTGGAGTTCAGACGTGTGCTCTTCCGATCTTGGACGCAAGATGCCCTCCGTTTTTTGCGACGGTATTAATAATCAATTCCCGAAGCTCGGATGCGAGCAGATCGCATTCTTCGGGACTTAATTTTTTAATATCCTCAGGATTGTTAATTTTATCTAAAATCTTAGTCAATGTTCTCTCTCACTGAGAAGCTCTAAAAGATAGCGCATAAAACTCAGGTCATAAGCTTTGAGCGCCTCGCTCCCGAGGCTTTGCTGCGCTGCCTTCTCTTCTTTTGCTGCTGCCTCGCGTGCCTTTTCCGCTCCTAACAACGTAACATAAGTCGCCTTGCCGGAGGCTTCGTCTTTGCCCGTGCTTTTGCCTAAGTCGGCGCTGTTTCCGGCACAATCCAAAATATCATCCTGAATCTGAAAGGCCCGTCCCAAATGCAAGGTAAATTCAAGCAGCGCTTCTTCCGCAGCCCGGGGTGCTTCCAGGAGCACGCAGACACCGCTTACGGGCGCTTCAAACAGCGCCCCTGTTTTAAGGCTCTGCAAACGCACCAGCTCCTCAAGGCTGATGCTTTTTCCTTCGGAGCTGATATCGATGATCTGACCGCCGATCATGCCGCTCGTGCCGGCATAAGCCGCCAGACGGGCCCAGGCTTCGCCGCTTCGGGGATTGCTCTTGCAAGCTTCCCCCAGCAGTTCAAACGCCCGGGTCAAAAGGGCGTCCCCGGCCAAAATCGCTGTGGCTTCTCCGTAGACAACATGGCTTGTCGGCTTGCCCCGTCTCAGATTGTCATTATCCATCGCCGGAAGGTCATCATGAATCAAAGAATAATTATGAATCATTTCCACGGCGGATACATAGGCTAAAACCGCCCGTTCATCCGAAGCCTTCTCTTGAAGTAAATCGGCCGCGGCCAGACCCAGTACCGGCCGGATGCGTTTGCCGCCCGCCAGGAGGCTGTAGGCCATGGCCTCACGGATCAGCTCGGGACTTTTCTCATCCTGCGGGAGAAAAGCCCGCAAGGCTTTTTCTGTTTTCTCTTTATAAACGGTATATTTTTCCCGGCCCCTCATTTACTTTGCCTCCTCCGGGGAGAAATCTTCCTCCGTGACTTCACCCGACGCTTTCTCCAGCAGCACTTTCACTTCCTGCTCCGCCTGATCCAAATGTCTGCGGCAGAAGGCCAGAAGGACGGTTCCTTCTTTGAAAAGCTCCATGGAACGGTCCAGGCTGAGATCACTTCGCTGCAGCTCACGGGCCGTTTTTTCAAGTCTCTGAATCGCCTCTTCAAAACTCAGTTCTTCCGTATTTTCACCGGAGGCTTCTGCCGTGTCGCCGGCCGCTTCCGTTTTCTTATCTTTTTCTGAAGCTTTTGCTTCATCAGCCGGAACCCCTTCCGATCGGCCTGCAATGTCAAAAATATCATCTTGTTTCATGAGGATAAAGCTCCTTTTCTTCTATTTTACAAAGCAAACGCCCGTCGCGCATATGCAGGCGGATTTTCTCGCCTGCTTCAAGATCCGAGGCTTTGGTCTGCGGCATCTCTTCATCTTCCCGCGTCACCATGGCATAGCCTCTGGATAAGACCTTAAGCGGACTTAAGGCATCCAAAGCCGCCGCGGTCTTCTGCAGCGACTGCTCATAGCCTTGCAGAATGTCTTTTATGCGCCGCTCTGCCGTTTCCCCTAAACGCTCGACGGTCATGCGCCGTTCTTCGAGCCGTTCATAAGGATTCTGCAGATAGCGATTGTCCGCCAGGCGTTCCAGACGGTGCCGGGCCGTCAGAAGTTTTTGCTGTAACGCCTGTCTGAGGCGGCGTTCTTCTGCCGCCAGCTCATTTCGGAAAGCCGCCTGATCCGGCAGGGCAAGTTCGGCGGCCGCCGACGGGGTCGGCGCTCTTAAATCCGCTGCAAAATCCGCGATCGTAAAATCCGTTTCATGACCGACCGCCGAAATGATCGGTTTTTCGGAGGCAAATATCGCCCGCGCGACCGCTTCTTCATTAAACGGCCACAGATCCTCCAGAGAACCGCCTCCGCGTCCGGCAATAATCAGGTCTGCGTCGCTTTGGTTCAGACGTTCTATGGCGCGGATAATGCTCTCCGCCGCCTCCGCTCCCTGCACGGAGCAGGGCGCCAAAAGGATTTCACAAGCCGGCCAGCGTCTTTTGCTGACCTTGATCATAGCGCGGATCACCGCGCCGGTCGCGGAGGTCGCCACGCCGATCTTGCGGGGGAAAGGCGGCAGCGGACGTTTGTATTTCGCATCATAAAGGCCTTCCGCCTTCAGTTTCCGGTTC
>CALLQJ010000018.1 GCA_938014865.1 uncultured Fastidiosipila sp. | reverse complement strand
AGTCCTGCGTGCTCTCGGGGTCCGGATTGGGCCAGAGGTAATCCGCATTGGAAAAATAATCGTGGGCATCCCCCGGCGAGCCTTCCGCCCGTTCATCCGTTATGAAACGGAAAGGTTCTTTTAAGGCCTTTTCCGCACGTCTCAGGGCGACGTCTCTTTCCCGCCACTCGGGCTTTTGTTTTAGTGTAAGGTACGAAAACATCGGCTTTGTCCTTTCTGCTGTCTTTACTTTATGGTCTCACATAAGAGAAGGGCGTCAAGGCCAAAAGAAAAGCCCCGTTTCCCGGAGCTTTATCTTCGTTTTAATACCTTGTTTTGTACGTTGTTTTGCCGCTTTACTTTTGCGCATCCTCTGCCGGCGCGTCATCGGCTTCCGCCTCTTCTTCCTGCTGCTTCAGCAGGTGATCGGGCAGGCAGGCTTCTTCATTCGCCTTGCGGCGGGCCATAATCTCTTCTTCAACGAGCATGTCTTTCACCTTCATCAGGCGGGTCAGGTTGTCACGCTCATTTTCATCCATCTTCATGCGGATTTCGCGGATCGTCTCCGTCAGTTCGGGGATCAGGACGTGCTCCAGAGAATTGACGCGGCGCCGGGTATTCTCCAGCTCCACCGCCAGAACCTGCAGGGTCTTCTCCAAAGAGGCCAGTTCCAGCATCGGTTTCAAGGCATTGGTTAAGGCATCAAAAGCGATGTCGATATCACCGGTGGTATGCACCATGCCGTAGCCGATCAGCTTGCTTTCCTCTTCTTCAGGATCTTCTGCCGGCTCCTCTTCGTCCGCCGTCTCCTCGGCACGCTCGGCCGCTTCGCTTTCTTGCTCCCCATCCGCCGTTTCTTCCGCTTCTTCTTCCGAAGACGGGAGCACCCGGATATCAGGAAGGCTGAATTCCGGCACGGAAACCGACATGACGTTTCGTGTTTCGGCATTGACTTCCAAAGGCTCAGTCCGCAGCTGCATGGTCTGCAGCAGGACTTCCGGCTCAATGACAGAACTGGCGATCGCCATAGAGTCGGCCGCTTCTTTCAAAAGCCTGTCTACTTCACGTCGCTTGGCCAGCGTTTCATCCAGGATTTCCAGGAAACGCTGCATCAGGCCGTCCCGCTTGTCTTTAAGCAGGTGATGGCCGCGGCGTGCTGTTCTGAGCTCACTGCTCAGCCGCATGAGCTCCATACGATTAGGACTGACTCTGCGTTTTGCCATAGGCCTTAATCCTCGCCTTTATAGTATTTGTCAATATACTCCTGTCTGACGCGGCGCAGTTCAGACGACGGCAGCATGCTCAGAAGCTCCCAGCCGATGTTCATGGTTTCCTCGATGCTGCGTGCTTCATTAAAGCCTTGATTCAAATACTTCTCTTCGAATGCCGTGGAGAATTTCGCATAGGTTTTATCGAGATCGGAAAGGGCCGACTCTCCCAGAATCACCGCCAGCTCACGCGCATCGCGGCCGCGCGAATACGCGGCAAAAAGCTGGTTCATGACGTCCGCATGATCGGCGCGCGTCTTGCCTTCGCCGATGCCCTTGTCTTTCAGACGGGAAAGGGAGGGCAGCACGTCGATCGGCGGCAGAATATTATTCTGATACAAGGTCCGGTCCAGAATAATCTGACCCTCGGTAATATAACCGGTCAGGTCCGGCACCGGATGCGTTTTGTCATCGTCCGGCATGGTCAGGATCGGCATCATCGTGATCGAGCCCTTATTGCCTTCGAGCCGTCCGGCTCGCTCATAAATATTCGCCAGGTCCGTATAAAGATAACCGGGATAGCCGCGGCGGCCGGGCACCTCTTTGCGGGCGGCCGAAACCTCACGCAGCGCCTCGGCATAATAGGTCATATCCATCAGGATGACGAGCACCTGCATGCCCAGATCAAAGGCCAGATATTCGGCACAGGTCAGGGCCATGCGCGGCGTTGAAATACGCTCAATCGGCGGCTGGTCGGCCAGGTTCATAAACAAGACCGTCCGTTCGATCGCGCCGGTGCGGTTAAAGTCCCGGACAAAGAAGTCCGCGTCTTCAAAGGTGATGCCCATCGCCCCGAAGACCACCGCGAACTGCTCATCTTCGCCGAGGACCTTCGCCTGCCGGGCAATCTGTGCGGCCAGCTGATTATGCGGCAGGCCGGACGCCGAGAAAATCGGCAGCTTCTGCCCTCTGACCAGGGTATTCAGGCCGTCGATGGCGGTAATACCGGTCTGGATAAATTCATTCGGATAGTCACGGGCCACCGGATTCATCGGCGCCCCGTTGACGTCCCGGCGGTCCGTCGGGATAATCGGCGGCGCATCATCAATCGGACGGCCCATGCCGTCAAAGACACGGCCCAACATATCCGGCGAAACCGCCAGTTCCATGCCGTGCCCGATGAAGCGCACCTGACTTTCTTCTATGTTAATGCCCATCGCGTTATCAAAGAGCTGGACGAGCGCATCCTGTCCGTTGATTTCCAGGACACGACAGGCTCTTCTTTCGCCGTCGGGCAGTTCAATCTCGCCTAATTCATCAAAGGCGACATTTTCTACCCCGCGGACCAGCATCAAAGGTCCCGCGACTTCTTCAATTGTGCGATATATTTTTTGCATAGTTACCTCTCTTCGCTAAGCTCGGAGATCTCACGGTCCAAAGCATGATACAGACGTTCGTATTCCGCTTCTGCATCCTCTTCTTCTACATACTTGAAACGCCCGATCTCTTCTCTGAGCGGCAGGTTCTGCAGCTGACGCAGCGAGACGCGGCGCCGGCCGGCTTCCTGAGCCAGCTCATAGTAGTGCATGATGAGAGACAAGAGCATAAATTGTTTCTCTAAAGATGTATAGGTATCGACCTCATGAAAGGAGTTCTGGTGCAGGAAGTCCTCACGGATGGACTGCGCCACATCCATTTTCAGACGATCTTCAAAGGACAGGGAGTCCATGCCGACCAGGCGGACAATCTCTTCAAGCCTGCTTTCCTCACTGAGTACGGCCAAGGCTTCTTTGCGGTTTTTGCCCCAATTGCTGTCGATCTCATCATCCAGATAATCGACCACCTTATCCGCATAAAGCGAATAAGACTGCGTCCAGTTAATAGCCGGGAAATGCCGCTTGTAAGCAAGCGCCGAATCCAGACGCCAGAAGACTTTCACGATACGCAAAGTGGCCTGAACCACCGGGTCTGACATATCCCCGCCGGGCGGCGAAACCGCTCCGATGGCCGTCAGATACCCCTGCCGATTATCTTGGCCGAG
>CALLQJ010000017.1 GCA_938014865.1 uncultured Fastidiosipila sp. | reverse complement strand
CTGCCGGGCACGGGGAGGGCGGGTGATTGCCGTCGGCACGACCTCGTGCCGCGTGCTGGAAAGCAGCACGATCAAAGACGGCAAGGTACTGCCGTCATCCGGTGAGACGGATATTTTTATCTATCCTTCCTATCACTTCAAGCTCACGGATGCACTGATTACCAATTTCCACCTGCCCGAGTCGACCCTGCTGATGCTGGTGTCGGCATTCAGCGGCCGGGAGAGGATTTTGTCCGTATATAATGAAGCTGTAAAAAAAGAGTATCGCTTCTTCAGTTTCGGCGATGCCATGTTTTTAGAAAAAGATGAAGAACGAGGTCAAGATGAGTCCGGAAAATAATTATCCTGTCCGCCACGAAGTCGTCCATGTCGATAAGAACAGCCTTGCGAGGGCCGGCATTCTGCATACGCCCCACGGAAGCTTTGAGACCCCCATGTTTATGCCTGTCGGGACGCAGGCTACGGTCAAAGGGCTTTCGCCCAGGGAATTAGACGAAATGGGGGCGGGCGTTATCCTGGCCAATACCTATCACCTTTGGATGCGCCCGGGTTCGGAAATTGTAGCCGAAGCCTCGGGCCTTCATGAATTCATGCAGTGGCCTAAAGGCATACTGACCGACAGCGGAGGCTTTCAGGTTTTCAGCCTGGCCAAAAGCAAGGACATTACGGAAGAGGGTGTCCATTTCCGTTCGCATATTGACGGATCGAAGCAATTTCTGACGCCGGAAAAATCCATGGCCATACAGAAGAATTTAGGCGCCGATATTGTGATGGCCTTTGATGAGTGCATCCCTTACCCGGCGGATGAAGCCTATGCGGCCCGTTCGTCGGCGCGCACGACGCGCTGGCTGGAACGCTGCATCGAAAGCTTCGGCAAAAGCAACGGGGATCAGGCGCTTTTCGGCATTGTACAAGGCGGCATGTATCCGGAACTTCGCCGGCAGAGCATCCGGGAGATCACCTCCTTTGATCTGCCGGGCTACGGCATCGGCGGACTGAGCGTGGGAGAACCGGATGAGGTTTTTTATGACATGCTCAAAGAAACGGTGCCTTATATGCCGGAGGACAAAGCGCGCTATCTGATGGGCGTCGGGACGCCGGACTATATGCTGGAAGCCGTCCGCGACGGCGTCGATATGTTCGACTGCGTCATGCCGACGAGAATCGGACGAAACGGCTCGGCCCTGACCCGGCACGGGCGCAAAATTATAAGGGATGCGGCCTCGGCCAGGGATTTCCGCCCGATAGAGGAAGGCTGCGGCTGCTACTGCTGTCAGCACTTCAGCAGAGCCTATATCCGTCATCTGATTAAGGCCGATGAAATGTTCGGGCTCAGGCTGACGTCCTATCATAATCTTTATTTCCTGATCCGCCTGATGCATGAAGCCAGAGAAGCCATTTTGAACGATGCTTATGAAGATTTCTGCCGTGCCTTTTACGAGGATTGGGGAGACGGGCGCTGCCGGGACTGATTCGGATATTGTCCTTGTAATGACAGGGCCGGCCGTGCTATGATCTACAAGATATTGAGCTTATTTCTATGGGAGGATATAAAATGATTGAAAATTTGCTTGCTTTGAGCCGCATCACCTGCGTAATCCTGGCGGAAGGGACAGCCCAGCAGGAATTGACCCCCGGTCAGATGGTCGTCCAGTTTCTCTTAACCTTCGGACTGCCGATCCTGATGATTGCCGGCCTTTACTTTTTAATGATCAGACCGCAGCGCAAAGAGCAAAAGAAGCGTCAGGCGGACCGCGAAGCGATGAAGGTCGGGGATAATGTTGTGACCATCGGCGGCATCGTCGGACGGGTCGTGAACCTTAAAGATAATGACGTAACCATTTCCACCTCTGTGGCCAATACCATGATGACTTTCCGCAAAGAAGCGATTGACCAGGTCATCAAGCCGATTTCGGATGACGTCTGAGTCACCGTCCTCGGATATTCGGCGTATACCTGCCGATATTTGGAGTATAATAGATACATTAAAAGTTTAATTTGTGACCTGTAAGGTCGGAGGAGTAAGCATGAAATATTTAAATATGATTTTTGAACCGCGTAAAGTTGTCAGTCCCGAAGGCAAGGCCTGCGGCGAATGCCAGACATCCTGCCAGTCCGCCTGCAAGACGAGCTGCACGGTTGCCAATCAGAAATGTGAGAAACTCAGCAAATAAAGAAGCGGGCCTTTCCCGCCGGAATCCATAGTTTAAGGAAGCATGTTTTCCCTGAAGAACATGCTTTTTTATCTGTAAGGATAAACGAGCCCGGCCCGCAGGTTTCGGGACGAAAGGAGGCATTTTGCTCCATACTTTTGAAATCAATGATACCTTTTTAGCCTTTGACTCGGAGACACAGGCGCTTTTTGCGGCAGACGAAGTGCCTTGGTCTTATCTGGCGGCTTTTGATCCTCAAAGCGGTGCCGAGCCCGGCCCGGAAGCTTTGGCTGCATTAGCCGAACGTTTCCCCGAAAGCCGGGAAGAAGCGGATGCGATTATTTCGGAGATCAAAGCACTGCGCGATCAGGGCGTGATTTTTGCCGAGCCGGAAAGGGTCAGTCTGAAACAGCTTTATCCGGAAAAACCTTTGATCAAATCCATGTGCCTTCATATCTGCCACGACTGCAATCTGCGCTGCCGCTATTGCTTTGCCGGGCAGGGCGATTACCATTCCGGCCATCGCGAAATGCTCTCGGCCGAAACCGGGAAGCGGGCGGTTGATTTTCTGATTGAGGCCTCCGGAAAGCGGCATAATCTGGACATCGACTTTTTCGGCGGAGAACCGCTGCTGAACTGGGACGTGGTCAAAGAGCTCGTGGACTACTGCGAGAAGCGAGGCGAAGAAAGCGGCAAAGCGCTGCGGCTGACCATTACGACCAATGCCGTACTGCTTGATGAAGAAAAAGCCGAGTATATTAATGAGCATTTTAAAAATGTCGTACTGAGTATTGATGGCCGTCCTGAGATTCACGATTATATGCGGCCCGCTCCGAACGGCAAAGCCAGCTCGGATATTGTTCTGAAGAACATAAAAAACTTTGTAAAGCTGCGCGGGGATAAGGAGTTTTATGTCCGCGGTACCTACACCCGCTATAACAAGGATTTCAGCAAGGATGCCGCCTTCCTCGCAGAAGAAGACCTCCGGCAGATTTCCTTGGAGCCGGTTGTCGCCGATCCGGCTGAAGACTATGCGCTGAAGCCGGAGGATATGCCCGAGGTGCTGGCGGAGTATGAAAAACTGGCCGGCTTGTATGTCAAAACAAAAGACGGTCCGCATCCTTTCCGCTTCTTCCATTTCAACATGGATCTGGAAGGAGGCCCTTGTGCCTATAAGCGCCTGAAAGCCTGCGGGGCGGGGACGGAGTACATTGCCGTGACCCCTCA
>CALLQJ010000016.1 GCA_938014865.1 uncultured Fastidiosipila sp. | reverse complement strand
GGCGGTCAAAGCCGTGGAAGTGGACTACGAAGAGCTGCCGCCGGTCAATAATCCGGACGAAGCCATGAAGGACGGCGCTCCGCAGATCCACGGCGAAGGTTTCTGGCAATTCGGCCAATTCCGGGTCCCGGAAAACAATCTTTTTGATCACGAAGAAGTGATCCGCAGCGATGCGGCCGGCGTCATGAAAAGCTGTCCGCACGTCGTCGAAGGCACCTTTGAACTGCCCTTTACCGAACACGCCTTCATGGAAACGGAAACGGCGGTCGGCATGCCCGACGGCGACGGAGTGCATGTCATCACCGGGTCCCAGGGCATTTACGACGAGAAGCGCGAACTTTCCGAGTACCTGGGCCTTCCCTTAGATAAGGTCCGCATCACCTCCGCCTTTGTCGGCGGCGGCTTCGGCGGCAAGGAAGATATGAGCGTCCAGCATCAGGCGGCCCTTTGCGCCTACCTCCTGCAAAAGCCCGTCAAAGTGAGCTTTACCCGCCAGGAGAGCATCAATTACCATCCCAAGCGGCATGCCATGCGCGTGTGGATGAAACTGGGCTGTGATGAAGACGGGATTATTCAGGCCATGCAGGCCCATCTCTTAGCCGATACCGGCGCCTATGCCTCGCTCGGCGGACCGGTACTGCAGAGAGCCTGTACCCATGCGGGCGGTCCTTACAATTATGAAAATGTGGAAATCCGCGGCGATGCTTATTACACGAATAATCCGCCCGCCGGCGCCTTCCGCGGCTTCGGCGTGACGCAGTCAATCTTCGTCATCGAATCGCTGATGAATCAGATGGCCGAGGAAGTCGGCCTGGACGGCTGGGAAATCCGCCGCCGCAATGCGGCCCGTCCCGGCGGCTATCTGCCGAACGGCCAGCTCTGCGATCCGAACGTAGGCTATATCGAAACCTTGGAAGCGGTCAAAGAAGACTTTTACAATTACGAGAAAGATCCGAATTATTTTGTCGGCATTGCCTCCTCTCTGAAGAACGCCGGTGTCGGTGTCGGCCTGGTCGACCCCGGGCGCTGCGATCTGGAGATCGGCGAAGACGGCAAAATTCACTGCTATTCTTCCGCGGGTGCCATCGGCCAGGGCGTAGCGACGGTCATCTTGCAGATGGTTGGCGAAACCACGGGCTGGCCCTATGACAAGATCGTGGTCGAAGCGCCCGATACCGCAAACTCCCCGGACGCGGGAACCACCACGGCGTCCCGTCAGACGGTCTTTACCGGGCAGGCCGCCCGTCTCGCCGCCGAAGAACTCAAGGCGGCATTAGATGCCGGAAAGAGCCCCGAAGAATTAATCGGCAAGCGCTTTTACGGCGAATACGACTTTGAGACCGATCCGATCACTTCTACGAAACCGCACCCGGTCAGCCATATCAGCTACGGCTTCGCCACGCAGCTTTTCATCCTGAATAAGGAAGGCCGCGTCGAGAAGGTCATTGCCGCCCACGATGCCGGTCAGGTCATCAATCCCTTGAGTGCTGCCGGTCAGGTGGAAGGCGGCGTCGCCATGGGCATGGGCTACGGACTCACCGAGCACTTTGATCTCAAAGACGGCGTCCCGCAGGTCAAGCTCGGCACCTTAGGCCTCTTGCGCGCACCGGACATGCCCCCGATCGAGACCCGCTTCGTGGCGCATGTGCCGGATGAAGACGTGGCTTACGGCGCCAAGGGCATCGGCGAAATCACCTGTACGATGGGCGCCCCCGCGCTGCAGAACGCGTACTACAAGTATGACGGGGTCTACCGTTATAAGCTGCCGCTGGAAAATACGCCGTATAACAAGCCGAAGAAAAAGAAGAAATAAAAAGCTCCGGCAAGTTGTATGAAACAGGCAGCGGCGGCTGTGAAAGACAGGCAGAAAAAATCCCCGCTTTCCAGGAAGGCGGGGATTTTCTTATTCTAATGCATCCGTTTATCATGTATCTCTTTTGTTTGCGTAACTATTTCGTATTTTCTGTCGTAAAGGTAAGATTTTACCCGGACTTACTGATAACTCATCAACTCCCATATTTAAGAATGTCTCTGTTAAACGTAGATCTGCACCCAGCTCGCCACAAATGCCAACCCAGCAATTGTACTTATGACCTGCTTTAACTGTCATTTGAATTTGACGTAAAATTGCAGGGTGGTGCGGATCGGTAAAAGGCGTTAAATTTGCATTTTGCCTATCAAGAGCACAAGTATACTGCATAAGATCGTTTGTCCCTATGGAAAAAAATTCGACCTCGCTTGCTAATTCTTCAGCACATAATGCTGCTGCCGGGGTTTCAATCATTATTCCAATCGGAAAGTCCTTAAAATTTTTGTTTTCCTCAATTAATTCAGATTTACATTCAGCTAATATTTTCTTGCATTTCCGGACTTCTTCTACATGAGTGATTAGAGGAAACATAACATTGAGCTTTCCATGAACAGAAGATCTTAATAGAGCTCTTAGTTGAGTTTTGAAAAATTCCGGCCGACTTAAAGATAATCTTATAGCTCTTAACCCCATGGCCGGATTCTCTTCTTTTTCTAAACCCATGTAATCTACTGTTTTGTCTGCACCAATATCACAGGTACGTATAACAACTTCTTTTGGATAAAAATGTTTTAAAACTTTCGAATAAATTTTAAATTGTTCATCTTCGCTGGGATAATCATCACTATCCAAATAAATAAATTCAGATCTAAACAAACCAATTCCACCGGCATCATTTGTATCGGCTAATTCCATCTCATCTAAACTACTTATATTTGCATACACTTTTATTTCTTTATTATCAAGGGTAATATTTTTCTTGCCTACTAAATCAATTAAATCTCTTTTTTGTTTTTTTTCATCTTCTATTTTTTCTTTATATTCGTTTAAAAGTCCTGAAGTAGGCTCGACGATGAGCTTACCACTATTTCCATCTAATATGGCTATTTTCCCATCCAATTCTGAAGATAAATCTTGGCACTGTACTATCGCCGGAATTCCCATAGTTCGGGCTAAAATTGCGGTATGACTATTAGTAGAGCCCTCTTTTGTAACAAACCCTTTTATTTTATCTTTATCCAATCGCAAAGCCTGACTTGGTGTGATATCTTCAGCAATAACTATTGACGGTTCTAGAAGATCCCATACATTACTGTCTTCTTCATTCAGAGCAATCTGAAGTTCTCTCGTTATATCTTTAACATCTGCACTTCTTTCCTTTAGATAGTCGTCCTCCATATCTTCGAACATTTGTATTTGTTTTTGGCTTACTTCTTTGATAGCATTTTCAGCCGTCATCGATTGATCTTTTATCAGCCGACGTATTTCCCCAGCATAAAAATCATCTTCCAACATAAGCGTATGAATCTTGAAAATATTTGCCGTTTCCTGATCAGTATTTTTAAGCGCCTTATTGTATAAATTATTTTGTTCTTCAACGGCTCTTTCTAGTGCCATTTCGAATTTTTTCAGTTCATTTTCTGATGATAGAGCTTCTGATTTCGTTTTTTCATTGACTTTATAATTTTTCAGAAAATGCAATTTTGCATAAGCAAGCCCGTCCTGTACGCCTATACCATAGAGTTCTCGCATAATATCCCCCAAAACTACATTTTCGGTTTTTAACTATACTCTTCTAAAGTTTTTTTAATAATTTGAGCAATATTTTCTGTAAACTTCGTAAACATGGCTTCACCCTTTTCTCTTGTAGCTAAAGTTGAATCACCATACACTCCGCTCTTACTTATTTTTCCTATGGATGAGTCATCCATTCCATATAGGTAAGGTTTCTCAGGATATTCTTTAGTCGCTTTATCCATTACTACCAGTTTTTCTTTATCGGAAGCAAGCATCAAAGAAGTTTCAAACTCACCTGCATGAAACATTCCTCCCCATGTGGGTGATTCGATATGTTCTTCATATACTTGTGATAATCCCGGATAAAACATTCCTATTAATTTAACCGAGACTTCCTCCTGTATTGTTCGAATCGCATATTTCATTGCACTTCGATTTGCTTCATGGCCATCAAGAAAAATTAGAATCTTCAAACCATATCTGTCTACAGAAAATGCAATTTCCTTTAAAACTTCTTCAAGAAGTGATTCTGATAATGTAACAGTTCCCGGAATATCTTTCCATCCCCAGGAATAACCAAAATTCAAAGAAGGAAACACCATGGCTCCTGTTGCATCAGAAACACGACATGCCAAGTTTTCTGCTAAAAATACATCTGTACCTAATGGCAAATGTGGTCCATGCTGTTCCGTAGAACCTACCGGAACGATTCCGACAGGCATCTTTTCTAATCTCATTTTAGCTTCTGAACGTGTTAAATTTTGCAAAATGTAAGCCATAGTGTCTCCCTTCCTTTAAAATGTCGCTAACCAGCGTTGTGGATTATCATAAAAGATTTTGTGAATATCTTCTTCACTTATACCTTCATCTAACAATCTGGGGATAAATTTGCTTGCTATAAATTTAAATCCCGGTCCTCCTCCATACGCTTCAAGGTAAGAGGCTCTTCCCATGTCTCCTGAAATCAACATTTGATCAATATGTCCATGTGAAATAAGAGATTTAATTAATGCCACTCGAACACTGTCGGGATAATATTTTACTTTTCCCGGTCCGTCGAATTGTAGATAAATTCCTTGTTCAGCAAGTTTCAAGAGATAGTATTCATCCGGATTTCTATCTAAATGGCCCAGACATACATGTGAAAAATCAGCTCCTTCACGCTTCAAGATCTCAAGCACTTCTAAGCCCATCGTTCCGGCCTCTGTATGCCCCCAAATCGCAGCTCCGGTTTTTTTCTGTGCAATAACAGCTGCTACTGCAGTTTTTTCTTCAAGAGGATGGATATAATTATAATACGTTCCGATTTTTAAGAAACCGGCCTTAACATCACCGCCGTCTCCGCCTTCGGTAATATCACGGAGCAACATATCTGCAATTTCTTCGGTACTCTTTTCTTCTACCCATCCCGGATAATATATATGTTTATTAAATCCGGTTGTGCCTACAACATTAACACCGCTTTCAATGCTCATTTTCTTCAGAAGATTCAAATCGCGTCCATAGTCTATAGTTGAGGCTTCAACCAAAGTACATCCACCTGCAGATTTAAAATTAAGCAATTCCTTCACACTTTTATCGTAATCACTCAATTCCAGATCTCTATCTTTTTGTTGGGGAGGCGGTACGGCGTGAAGATGTTCATGGGGATATGTAAATCCCATTTCCTCTGCAGGTATATCTCCCGTTACTGTTCTTACTTTTTTCATATGCTTAACTCCAATCTATATTGAAACTTTTTATTTTTTAAATGGCTATACCAAATAACATTCCGATAAGTTTCATAATCACGGAAACTATGATGGCATCAGTTGATGCAAACCAGAGACCTTCAATACCGTATCTTGTAACGTCTATTAAGGGATATGCCAAGGCGACAATAATTGTAAATAAGAAACCTAGGCTCAAACCTGCAACGACTGCTCCTCGTTTACCTCCGAGTTTATCTCCAAAGACACCTGCTGCACCTCCCATAAAGAAAAGTCCGATTACACCGGGAAGGACAACAACTGACATTTGGGTGCTGATCAATGTTGCGATAAGGCCACCAACCATGGCAAATAAGAAACCAATTGTTGTTGCCACGGGACCCGCAGCATAAAAAATCGGAATATCAAGAGCAGGTCTTGCACCAGGAACTAATTTCTCGCTGATACCTTTAAATGCGGGAATAATTTCTCCGAGGAACATTCTGACACCCTGTAACAGAATTAAAATTCCGGCTACAAACGTTAACCCCTGGAGAATTGCAAAAAGTATAATATTATTGCCGCCGCTAAGTTCAAGCATTGTCTCTCTTCCAGCCAACAATGCAGTAAGAATATACACCGCAAGCATGACAATACTCATCAAAACAGACATGTCTTTTAAAAAGTCAATGCTTTTAGGAACATTAACTGATTCCCACGTATCTTTTTCCGGGTCTCTATCTTTTTTACCAACTAATTTTCCAAGCCAACCGCAAAAGCAGACCAGACTCGATCCCCAAAAGCCAAAGGCTACACTGTCCGTATTTAATATTTTTCTTACGAAAGGCTGTGCAATAGCAGGGAAAATAACCATGCATGCACCTTGAATAAGACTACCTATAATAATTGCTTGCCAACCATTTACGCCAAGTTGATCTAATACAATTGCCATTGTTCCTGCAAAGGAAAACATCATATGTCCGGTCAAGAAAATATATTTAAACGGAGTTATCCTTGCAAGTAAAATGTTGATCAAGAAGCTAAACAACATGATCATAGGTGTTTCAAAGCCTAACACTGTTTGTACAGCAGCAACTAAACTGTTGTCTTCAGGAACAACACCTGAAATCCCAAATGCTGCATTAAACATTGTATTCAGGTTAGCAAGAGATCCAACGATAACTCCGGATCCGGCATTAAGAACCATAAACCCTAATATAGTTTTTATTGTACCTGTTATTACTGTTGATGGGCTCTTGCGCATTGCTATTAATCCGATAAGAGCCACTATTCCCATTACTATTGTTGGAGTACTCAGAAATTCAACTAAAAAGTCAACCATTTTTTACCTCCATCTATTTACTGAGAATTGCAAATTAAACTGAAATTCAATTCTGTACAATGTAAACTCCTTTTCA
>CALLQJ010000015.1 GCA_938014865.1 uncultured Fastidiosipila sp. | reverse complement strand
TTTTCCGCCGGCTTCGTCCTTGTCCCCGCTGCCGGGGACAGAGGCGTCACGTGCATCCTCTGCCTTGGCCTCATGGCTTTCGGCAATGCGCCGGCGTTTTATCTCCGAAGGGTCCAGACGGCGCGGCTTCAGATTAAAAGCAGCAGGATGTTCTCCTGCCTTTTTCTCTTCATTCGCGCGGGCGGACGCCGGCGAGAGCTCCTTTTCTTCGCTGCTCTTCTCTTTTTTTCGTTCAGAATTTTCTTTCATGCGACAAAGCTGCCTTTCCCGGAACAATTAATACAAAGTATAACAGAAACAGCCGTTATAATAAGCGGGAAAGAGGTGAAAGTAAAATGCGTAAAGTATTCAGATTGTTTGACCCGCCCTTGGGCAGTCCCAGCGGGATCGGACTTCATACGGAGGTTGCGCAGGAGGAGCTTTTGCGTGTGGCCAAAATTCTGCGCTATCTTGAAAAAAATGATATTGACGTAAGACGGGCCAATCTGACGACCAAGCCCAGAGCCTTTCTTGATAATCCTGAGCTTCTGGATAAGCTCACGGAAGAAGGCGACGGGGTCCTGCCCGCCTTGTATGATGAAGAGGAGCTTCTGCTCAGCGGCCGCTATCCGACAAATGAGGAAGTCGCCGAATGGTATGATCTTCCGCTGCTGAAGAAAAGGCTGCCGGATCTGACGGAAGAGGACTATGAAATGCTGGAAGAAGAGGCGCGTCTTTGGGGAAGCTGCGGGTCCGGAAGTTGTGCCGGCTGCAGCGGCTGCGGCTGAAGAAGGCCGGAGGATTTTATCTTGTGCCCGAAAGCGTCCTGTGCTAAAGTAAATTCCATCGGTAAACCCTTGATAAAAGAAACGCTTGCTCCTTTTCGGACAGGCGTTTTTTCAGCTTAAAAGAGGAGAAGGCGATGTACAAAGCAAAAGCAGACAATCCGATTGATTTCAGAAATTATATGAAACAATATCCCGATAAGAACGGCTATTTCGGCGAATACGGCGGGGCTTTTCTGCCGGATAATCTCAAAGCGGCCATGCGCGAAGTGACGGAGGCCTATCACACCATTGCGCATTCGGCGCAGTTTATTTCGGAGCTGCGGCGCATCCGCCGTGAGTTTCAGGGCCGGCCGACCCCGCTTTATCACTGCGCAAGGCTCTCGCGCGATCTGGGCACCACGCAGATCTATCTTAAACGCGAAGATTTAAACCATACCGGCGCGCATAAGCTCAACCACTGCATGGGGGAGGGGCTTTTGGCGAAATACATGGGCAAGAAAAAGCTTATTGCCGAAACCGGCGCCGGCTCGCACGGGGTCGCCCTGGCGACGGCCGCGGCCTTTTTCGGCCTGGATTGTGAAATCCATATGGGCGCGGTGGATATTGCCAAACAGGCGCCGAATGTCGCCCGGATGAAAGTATTGGGTGCGAAGGTCGTGCCGGTTGAACACGGCAATAAGACCTTAAAAGAAGCGGTAGACTCCGCCTTCGAAGCCTATGCCGCGGATTATGAACATTCCATCTACTGCATCGGCTCGGTGATGGGCCCGCATCCTTTCCCGATGATGGTCCGGGATTTTCAGGCCGTTGTCGGTGTCGAGGCCAGAGAGCAGTTTATTGAGATGACCGGCTTCCTGCCGGATGCGGTGGTCGCCGCCGTCGGCGGAGGCTCTAATGCGATCGGGATCTTCAGCGGCTTTCTGGATGATCCGGTGGAGCTTTACGGGGTTGAACCTTTAGGCAAAGGCTCGGCGCCGGGCGAACATGCCGCCTCCATCACCTACGGGGAAAAAGGCATCATGCACGGCTTTGAATCGATCATGCTGAAGGATGAAAATGGCGAGCCTGCTCCCGTGTATTCGGTGGCGAGCGGCTTGGATTATCCGGCGGCCGGACCGGAGCATGCTTTCCTCCATGATATCGGCCGCGTGTGCTATGACTGCGCTGCGGATGACGAGGCCGTGGACGCCTTCTTCAAGCTGGCCAAGCTCGAGGGCATTATCCCGGCGCTCGAAAGTGCGCATGCTGTGGCCTATGCGATGAAGATGGCCAAGCGGGAAGATAACCCCGGCTTTGTTTTAGTCAATCTCAGCGGACGCGGCGATAAGGACATGGACTATGTCATCGAGCATTACGGGGACAGGCTGGAGTAAGCGCTTCAGGCTGTGTTATAATACGTAATTGTGAATTGACCGATGAAGGGAATGTGAAAACAGCATGTTTTCGTCCCGCCCCCGAGGTCCCCGGCGATGAGCCGGGCGCACGGCGGAGCGTTATCCCCGCCTTTAAAGTGACCGGATTTTGCCGAGATAAAATCCGGTAATACGGGTGGTACCACGCGAATCAGGCGTCCCGCTTGCGGCCTTCGGGCGGCTTCGGGGCGCTTTTTTTATAGAAAAATCAAGATTAAAAAACAAAGAGGGAGCTAAAGAGAATTTACTATGGCTAAGAACAAGAAGTTAGTGGAGAGCATTACCTCGCGCGACGAGGATTTTGCACAATGGTATACCGATGTCGTCGTCAAAGCGGAACTGATTGACTACTCTTCCGTAAGAGGCTGCATGGTCCTGCGTCCGGCCGGCTATGCGATCTGGGAACGGATTCAGAAGGTCCTGGACGGGATGTTTAAAAAGACAGGGCATGTGAATGTGGCCATGCCGATGTTCATTCCCGAGTCGCTCCTGCAGAAAGAAAAAGATCATGTGGAGGGCTTTGCTCCGGAAGTGGCCTGGGTGACCCACGGCGGCGATGAAGAGCTCACGGAAAGACTTTGTGTCCGGCCGACCTCGGAAACTTTGTTCTGCGAACATTATGCGAAGATTATTCATTCCTACCGGGATCTGCCGAAGCTTTACAATCAGTGGTGTTCGGTGGTGCGCTGGGAGAAGAGCACCCGGCCCTTCCTGCGGACCATGGAGTTTTACTGGCAGGAAGGCCATACCGCGCACGAAAACGCGGAAGAGGCCATGGAAGAGACGCTGCGCATGCTCGACATTTACACCGAGTTCTGCGAAGACTATCTGGCGATTCCCGTGATCCGCGGCGAAAAAACGCCGAAAGAGAAATTTGCCGGGGCCGAGCGGACCTTTACGATCGAAGCGCAGATGCATGACGGCAAAGCACTGCAGTCCGCGACGAGCCATTATTTCGGAGACGGCTTTGCGAAAGCCTTTGATATTCAGTACAGTGACCGCGACAATCAGCTGCAGTATGTGCATCAGACGTCCTGGGGCATGTCGACGAGAATCATCGGCGCGCTGATCATGGTGCATTCGGACGATTCCGGCCTGGTGCTGCCGCCTAAGATTGCACCGACGCAGATCGCCCTGATCCCGATCGCCTCCCATAAAGAAGGTGTGCTTGAGGCCGCCGAGGCGCTGAAGGATAAACTGGAAGACCGCTTCACGCTCATCCTGGATGATTCGGATAAGAGTCCGGGCTGGAAATTCAGTGAGTACGAGATGAAAGGCATTCCCCTGCGGCTCGAATTAGGCCCGCGCGACATCAAATCCGGAAGCTGCGTTGCCGTCCGCCGCGATACGGGAGAGAAAATCTCTCTGCCGCTGGAGGGCATTGAAAAAGCCGTGGCCGAGCTGCTTGAGGACATTCAGAATAATCTCTACCGTCAGGCTAAAGAACTGCGTGACGCCCGTATTTATGATGCGGAAGATTATGAAAGCTTCAAGAAGCTGATTGCGGAAAAACCGGGTTTCGTACGGGCCATGTGGTGCGGCGATGAGGCCTGCGAAGAGAAAATCAAGGAAGATACCACCGCCACGTCACGCTGCATTCCCTTTGCAGCCGAAGGGCACGAAGCGACCGGTGACCGCTGCGTCTGCTGCGGCAAGAAGGCCGACAAATTGGTCATCTGGGGCAAGGCTTACTAAGCGTCCGGCTTAAGGCAATATTTTAAAAGAAGACTTCGTCTGCCTGCGTTTAAGCGGGAAACGGAGTCTTCTTTTTGGGCTTTTTTAAGAAAAACCCGGCGTCATTTTTGAAGAAAAGCCCGGCTTATTTTTTTAAGTGAAAGATCCGGGCTGTCCGGGGCCGGAGCGAGGCCTCTAAGAGCCCCTCCTTTTCGTCAAAGTGAAAGCGGCAGGGCCGGTCCCCAGGGTAAACCTGTGATGCATCCGTATAGCCTTTCAGAGGAATGCGAAGGGGTTCTTTTTCGGAGATATTCCACAGGGCCATCCAGGGAAAAAGAACTGGAGAAGGAGCTTAAAGAATTGAAGGGACGCCTGGCCA
>CALLQJ010000014.1 GCA_938014865.1 uncultured Fastidiosipila sp. | reverse complement strand
GAACCGCCGGTCTCCATAATCGTTTCCACAATCTTTACCAGCTTCCCGTCGATCCGGCGTCCTTCCATCAGCTGATCGAGGCGGACAAATTCCTTCCCGTCAATCAAAGCCGGCAGAAGTTCACGCGTTTCATCATCCAGTGCATAGTCGTCCAAAAGCGCTTTGAAAAAAGCCGTCTGATTTAAGACAATCTGAAAATCCTCTGCTCCAAGACACAAGAGACTTTCAATGGCCAAGGCCAGTACCTCGGCATCCGCCGCACTTGAGACCGGGCCCATCAGCTCGACACCGGCTTGCTCAAACTGATGGCTCTGCCCTTCGGCCGCATCATTTAAGCGAAACATCGAACCGGTGTAGGCCAGGCGCATCGGCAGTTCGAGATTCCTTCCCGAAGTAGCCGCCATGCGGGCCAGGGGCACCGTATTGTCATAGCGCAGGGCGAGCAGGCGTCCCTGAGGGTCTGAAAGTTTATACAAGGCTTCCTGCCGGACAAAACGGTCGTATAAATACACATCGGCAAATTCCAGTTCCGGTGTTTCGACCTCGTCGTAGCCCCAAAGCCTGAATAAACGGCGCAATTTATCTTCATTGACGCGTCTGATATAGCATTCGGCCGGAAGCTTGTCGCGCATGCCTTCGGCCGTAAAATATTTCCAATCCATTCTGTCCTCCGTCTTAAAGAACATTTCTCCTTATTATAAGTGCAAGCGGCGCAGAGGTCACATTATTTTAGTGATTCATGCCTTTTCGCTCATTTTATTTTATTTTCGCTGCATAGCGTTCAGCTTATATTTGCTTCATCGCTTTATCTGACTAAAGCATTAAAGAGGATTATGCTGCTCCCCGAAGCCTTTGTCAAGTCCGGGCAAAATAAAACGCTTCCGCATCTTTTGCGAAAACGTGTAAAATTCAGGAAAGCCTTGTCCGGCCGGCTGCCCTTATTTATGATAACGCTCGCCGCGCTGTATTTTAAACGCCCGGTAGACCTGTTCCAGAATAAGCACCCGGGCAATCTGATGCGGAAAGGTCATCTTCCCCAGACTCAGCCGCAGATCTGCTTTTTTGAGCCACTCCGGATCAAAGCCCAGCGAGCCCGCAATCAGGATATTGACCGTTGAGCCTCCCAGACGAAAGCACTTTTGAAGCTCTTTTGCGAAGCTTTCCGAATCCATGCTCTTGCCGGCAATATCCAAGGCAATAACATAGCCCTTCTTCACTTTGGACCAAAGGCGCCGGCTTTCGGCCGCCTTTTCTTTGGCCGCGGAACCGCGGTCGGAGGCATCCGGAACTTCAATGATCTCCAGCTTCACATACGCCCCGAGCCTTTTGCTGTATTCCGCAACAGCCGCTTTGAGCCAGGCTTCTTTTAATTTTCCTGCTGCAATAATTCGTAAGGTCATAAATCAAAGCGTGATGCGGCAGCCCGGACTGTAGCGCGGTGCCGTCATCATCGTATAATCAATGCCGTTTTTCGCCCCTCTTGCGTTTAAGAAACGCTCCGCACTTGAGTAGGCCAGATTGGGCATATTATTTTCTTTGCTTAAATGGATCAGCACAAAACGCGAGGTCCCTGTTTCAAGCAGCCCGCGCATCGCCTCGCCGCATTCATCATTCGACAGGTGTCCCCGCTCGGAATCAATGCGTTTTTTCAAAGGCCAGGGGTAAGGTCCGCCCCAGAGCATATCCGGATCGTAGTTCGACTCAATAAACACAAGGTCGCTGCCGCTGACCGCATCCGAAATCGTCTTGTTCCAGCGGCCGATGTCACTGGCCACGGAAAAAACACCGTAACCGGTGTCAATACGGTAGCCTAAAGGTTCGGCAGCATCATGCGGCGTGCGAAACGGCTTGACGGCCATGCCGCCCAATTCAAAAGGAAG
>CALLQJ010000013.1 GCA_938014865.1 uncultured Fastidiosipila sp. | reverse complement strand
TATTCAAAATTCCGTCCGCATAAAGGAGAGCGTTTGATATTAATGGCGGGCCCCAGGACCACCTGAACATCTTCCGCCAAAGCTTCCCGGGCCAGCGCCCGGCCGATTTCCGCCGTGAGCTCCGGATCCCAGGACGCGGCTGCCGCACAGCCGGCGGGAAAACACACGGCCTCCAGGGTCTTGCGTTCTTTGATATCCCCTAATGTCCCTTCCCAGACAACGTCCAGTTCCTTGCGCAGGCCGTGGGGGCCGTCGCTCATCATCAGTCCGGGGACCGAATGCCGGGGCATGGCCTTCAGCCACCATAAATCCTTCCCCGATACATAATCGATCTTTTCCTCAAAACTCATTTCCGCCAGTACTTTTTCTGCATCAAACATCCGCTGCCTCCTCTTTTCCGTATTTTATTATTTTAACAGATCGAAATATGAAAGCGAGTAGGATTAAGACAGCCCGCATTCCCCGGAGAAAAGCCCGGCCCCGGGCCGGGGCTTTTTATTCTGCGGAAGGCTTTTGTATACTGTTAAGACCAGAGCAAAGGAGAATCTTTCATGGCAGAGTATGATTTATTTATTATCGGCGGCGGTCCGGCCGGTTATGCGGCCGGCATCCGGGCGGCGAAGCTGGGTCTGAAAACCGGCCTGGCCGAAGAACGCGAACTCGGCGGCACCTGCCTCAACCGCGGCTGCATTCCGACCAAAACCTTGCTGCATGCGGCGTCGGTGCTCCGGCAAAGCCGGCAGTGGCCCGAAATCGGCATCACGGCGGATCATCTGAACTACGATATCGATAAAATCTACGAACGCGTGGAGAAAGTCGTCGCCCTGCAGGAAAACGGCCTGAGCACCCTGCTGGAGAAAAATGAGGTAGACGTAATCCCGGGACACGGGCGTCTGGAAGCGCCGCATAAAGTCTCCGTGAACCGGGAAATTTACGACTGCAAAGCCGTTCTTCTGGCGACGGGTTCCGCCCCGTCCCGCCTGCATATTCCGGGCGCCGAACTTGAGGGCGTCTTCACCTCCGACGACCTG
>CALLQJ010000012.1 GCA_938014865.1 uncultured Fastidiosipila sp. | reverse complement strand
GCTCTCTTTTCAATTACTTATTTTTACTTGTCCCCCATGATTCCGTGTAGAACCACATTTTCTGAGCATCAAACGCCGCGCCGCCTCGATCGGCATCGGTCTGCAGAACGTGCAGGAAACCATTGAAAAATATGACGGCATCTTTGAAGTGAAACCCAAAGATACCGTCTTCACGGCCGAGGTCCTCCTCCCCTATCCCGAAAACAATTCCCATGAGGATAAGGAAGCCGAAGCGGACGAGAAGGCCGAAATCAATTCTTAAAAAGAAATTTCAACACGGCTGCCGTCTGCAGCGGTGACTTCAAGCAAGGTCCAATGCTTGTGGATTTTTCTTAAGCGCCTGATTTCCCCGGCAAGAGCTGAGAGCGCCTCGGCATTTTCCCGGAAGGGTGTTTCGGGTCCGGCATATTTAAGCAGGAAACGCAGGACCCGCTTATTCAAAATCAAGGCCGTCGGGAGCCTGAGCCTGAAGGTATTTTTTTCCGGCGCTTTTATCAGAATTTTCATGTCCTACTCCACAAAAATATTCACGATATCCCCGTTGGCCGATTCGATTTCGAGAAGATCCCCGATAAGGCCTTTCTCCACAAGGGCGGTAATCTGATTGAGATCAATGCTTTGGAGCGCTTCGTTTCCCGAAATGGAAGGGATCTCCATGCCGGAGTCCATGGCGACGCGCAAAAGGGACATCGGTAAATTAATGCGGACTTTATCCCCGTCCGCGGAATGCACCTTAATGCGGAGCATCAGCTCATCCATATTTTTCCGCTTTTCGGGCGGCATGAGCCGGACCGCCGCTTCCCGGCTTTCTCCGCTCAGAAGTTCGTCTGTCGTGACCCCCAGGAGCGCTCCGAGTTTCGGCAGCAGGCTGATGTCGGGGCAGGTCAGATCCGTTTCCCATTTGCTCACGGCCTGCGGGCTCACGCCCAAAAGCTGTGCCAGATCATTTTGTCTTAAGTCTTTATCCTTGCGCAGTCTCGCAATGCGTTTTCCTAATGTCTCGTTCATATTTTATGGCCTCCTTTCACTGAAGCGCTTTCAGTGTAACGGGCCGGCGTCCCGAATTGAACAGATCATCCGTTGAACGGAGCCTCTCGGGCTCAACTAAACAGGGATTTTCCGCTCAACCATTCGTTGTTTTCGGGAAAAACAAGGCGTTCAGAGCCTTTTCGCGGGAAAAGCGCTACTCATCAAGTTTCAGGACACTCATGAAGGCTTCCTGCGGAATTTCCACATTGCCCACCTGGCGCATCCTCTTCTTGCCTTCTTTCTGCTTTTCCAGAAGCTTCTTTTTGCGGGTAATATCGCCGCCGTAGCATTTGGCCAGGACATCTTTGCGATAGGCACGCACCGTTTCCCGGGCAATGATTTTGCCGCCGATGGCCGCCTGGATCGGAATTTCAAACTGGTGCCGCGGGATCACTTCTTTCAGCTTCTCGCACATTTTGCGGCCGCGGGCATAAGCGGAATCCTCATGCACAATAAAGGAGAGCGCATCCACGACTTCGCCGTTGATCAGAATATCGAGTTTGACCAGCTTGGCCGGCTGATATTCTTTAAATTCATAATCCAGCGAGGCATAGCCGCGGGTTCGGGATTTCAGAACATCAAAGAAATTATAAATGACCTCATTGAGCGGCATTTCGTAATGGATCTCCACCAGTTTCTGGTCCAGATACTGCATGTTGATATAGGTCCCGCGCCGTTCCTGGCAGAGCTCCATGATATTGCCGACATAGTCCGAAGGGCTCATGATGCTCACCCGGACGACCGGTTCTTCCATGCGCTCCACCTCCGCCGGATCCGGCATATTTGTCGGATTCGACATCTCAATCATGCTGCCGTCCGTGCGGTAGACGTGGTAGACCACCGAGGGGGCCGTCGAAATCAGGTCCAGGTCAAATTCACGTTCCAGCCTCTCCTGCACGATTTCATAATGCAAAAGCCCCAAAAAGCCGCAGCGGAAACCAAAGCCCAGCGCCAAGGAGGTTTCGGGTTCAAAGGAGAGCGAGGCGTCGTTGATCTGCAGCCGCTCCAAGGCATCTTTAAGATCCCCGTAGCGGGCATTATCCGCCGGATAAAGCCCGCAGAAGACCATCTGCTGTGCTTTTTTATAGCCGGGAAGCGCCTTCTCCGCCTTATTCTCCAGCAAGGTCACCGTGTCGCCGATATGAGTATCTTTCACATCTTTTATGGACGCGATAAGGTAGCCGACATCCCCCGCCTGCAAAAGCTTCTGCGGCACCATCTGTCCGGCTCTGAAATCGCCGACCTCGGTCACTTTGAAGCTTGCGCCGGTATGCATCATGAGAATGTCATCCCCGGCCTTGACCTGGCCGTCGCGCACCCTGATGTGCACCACCACGCCGCGGTAGGTATCGTACTTGGCATCAAAAATCAAAGCCCTGAGCGGCGCGCCTTCATCGCCTGCGGGAGGGGGCAGGAAGTCAATGATTTTTTCCAGGACTTCATCAATATTGATATCTTCTTTGGCCGATACCAAAGGCGCCATAGACGCTTCAATGCCGATGACGTCTTCGATTTCCTGCCGGATTTCTTCGGGCCGGGCCGCCGGCAGATCAATTTTATTGATCACGGGCAGCACTTCCAGATCCATGTCCACCGCGAGATAAACATTCGCCAGGGTCTGCGCCTCGATGCCCTGCGAGGCATCCACGACTAAAATGGCTCCTTCGCAGGCCGCAAGGGAACGGGAGACTTCGTAG
>CALLQJ010000011.1 GCA_938014865.1 uncultured Fastidiosipila sp. | reverse complement strand
ATTCGTCTTGACGTTGCAGGCGCGTGAACAGCATATCCGCCGCGAAAAAGCGACCTCGAATATTTGCACCAACCAGGCCCTCTGCGCCCTCACGAACACCGTGTACCTGGCCGCTCTCGGAAAAGAAGGCCTGAAGGAAACGGCAGCCCAATGCACGGCAAAAGCCCACTACCTGGCGGAGATACTGGATGGTATAGGTTTCAAGCGCGTGCATGAGGCCGAGTTCTTCAATGAATTCCTGACCACCGCGCCGCTTTCGGGCCGAAAGGTCAATAAAATACTGGCCGAAGCGGGGATTTTAGGCCCGCTGCTGACGGAAGAAAACGGCGAAGAAAGGCTCTTGTGGTGTGCGACGGAGTGCAATAAGAAGCAGGATATGGACCGTATGGCGGAGATTTTGAAGGAGGCAATAAAATGAAATTAGTATTTGAAAAAGGAGCCCCCGGAAGACGTGCCTATCAGCTTCCCGAACTCGATGTGCCTTCGTATGAGCTGAAGGCCCCCAAGCGTGCGGCAGAAGCTCAGCTCCCGGAACTTTCCGAAATTGAGATTGTAAGGCATTATTCGGCCTTGGAGCGCCGGACCCACGGCGTTAATAACGGCATTTATCTGCTCGGTTCCTGCACGATGAAATACAATCCGCATATTAATGAGATCATCGCCTCTTTGCCGGGATTCGCGAAAGTGCATCCGCTGCAGGAGGAGGAGACGGTGCAGGGCGCCCTGGAGGTCCTGAAGACGGCATCCGACTATCTTTGCGAAATCTGCGGGATGGAGGAATTTACCTTTCAGCCCTCGGCGGGCTCGCACGGCGAACTGACCGGCCTTCTGATGATCCGGAAATACCATGAATCGCGCGGCGATCATAAGCGGAGAAAAATCATTGTGCCGGACGCGGCGCACGGGACGAATCCGGCCTCGGCCGCCATGGCAGGCTTTGAGATCATCAGCATCCCGGCAGATGAAAGCGGGGAGATGGATCTTGAAGTGCTCCGGGAAAGTGTCGGAGACGACACGGCCGGCTTGATGCTGACGAATCCGAATACGGAGGGTATCTTCAATAAAAATGTTCTGGAAATGACGCGCATCGTACATGAGGCCGGCGGCCTTTGCTATTACGACGGGGCCAACTTGAATGCGGTCATGGGACATGTCAGGCCGGGGGACATGGGCTTCGATACCGTGCATCTTAATCTGCATAAAACCTTCTCGACGCCGCACGGCGGGGGAGGACCGGGAGCCGGTGCCGTGGGGGTCGGCAAGACGCTTCGGGATTTCCTGCCGCGTCACACGGTCTTCAGAAAACAAGAAGACGGGCAGATCAGAAGCGCCGATCCCGCGAAGAGCATCGGAAGGGGGCGCAGCATTAACGGCAATTTCCTGTTTGTTGTAAGGGCCCTGACTTATCTCTTAATGCTCGGGAAGGAAGGCATTCCGGAAGCTTCTTATAACGCTGTTCTGAATGCCAATTATGTCAAGCACAGACTCGAAGGCGAGTATAAGGTCGCCCATGACGGCATCTGCATGCATGAGTTTGTTTTGAATCTGGAAGATCTGAAAGAGGAAACCGGGGTGACGGCACTGGATATTGCCAAAGGCCTGATCGACTACGGCATCCATCCGCCGACCATGTATTTCCCGCTCACGGTGCCGGAGGCTTTGATGATTGAGCCGACGGAAACGGAGACGAAAGAAACCTTGGATGAGGTGGCAGATGCCTTCCTGGAGCTGCGCCGGAAAGCTTATGAGGATCCGGAATACCTTAAGGCAGCGCCGCACAAGACACCCGTGCGCCGCCCAGATGAGGTGGAGGCGGCCCGTCATCCGCTGATCAGGTGGGAAAAGCAGGACGCGTAAATCATATCGTACGCTAAATCATACCGTACGCGGAGACAGAAAAACCGCTGCTTGGGGACTCCCCGGGCAGCGGTTTTTATCAGCAGTAATTTAATGAAAGCGATGTGACATAACGCCTTGGCAGCGCGGCTCAGTCAGCTCTCATAATTTTCTTCAACCAGGCCCCGGGTCTGAGATACCGGTTCTACATAGAGGATGCCGTTTCCGGGCTCCTTGAGATTTAAGCGTTTATCAATGGCGCGGACGACGGGCTCAACAATAGCCAGCGGGGCGAGGATGATCACCATTTCCTTCTCCGGCACAATCTGGAAGCCGAAGAGTTTGGCATGTTCTGAAGTCGCGGATCCGTGTCCGTGCAGAATTGTACCGCCCCGGGCGCCGCCTTCACGAGCCGCTTCAATAACATCATCTGACAGGCCTAAATCTACAATTACACTGATTTTTTTATACATGGTATCCTCCGATTGTTTGATCCTTTCGATATACGCTTGGAATTCTTCTTCATCCAGTGCCTGCCGGGCACTGATGGCAAAATCGATATTACGCACAAAGGCAATGCCGTTGCCGGGCTCGTTGAGTTCTAATTCCCGGGTGAAGACTTGCATTAATTCTTCTGCCTTTGCTTCGTCTAAAAGAAAGTCAAATTGCATTTTGGCCGTACTCTTAATGCCGAGCTGATGCAGCCAGCTGATTTTGGTTGTGCCTTTTGCTTTCAGCCCCAAGCAGGCCAGGGAAGCATGTTCTTCCATTAAATCTTCTACTTTTCTTCTTTTGTCTGCATCGGTGATCAGGCTTAAAAGTCTATTTTGTTTCATATATCCACCTTTATTTCCTTTTCTTCGGAGCAGAAATGTTTCTGGTTTTATATTGATAGAGCATGCCTAAAATCTGTACGGCGATAATCGGCATCATAGCGACTACGGCAATCATACCAAAACCGTCCGTAATAATGTCGGCTCCCGGGACAGCATAAGCGATCCCCTGCACAAAGGCCAGGGAAAAGGTTGCCGTCATCGGTCCGGAAGCAACCCCGCCGCTGTCAAAGGCAATGCCGACGAAAAGATCCGGCACAAAAAAGCTGAGCAGGACCGCCAGGCCGAAGCCGGGCAAAAGATACATCCATAATTTGATGCCCGGATGCAGTATCCTGAGTACGGACATCAGAACGGCGCTGCCGACGGCGAGAGATAAGAATACCAGGACCAAGGGCCTGCGCACGTAGCCGCCCGTTATATCTTCTACCTGATGCGTCAGAACATACACCGCAGGTTCCGCCAAGACTGTCACCAGGCCCAGAATAAAGGAGATGATCAGCATCGGCACATGAGAATCAATGCCGGCCAGCCCTTTGCCGAGGATGGAACCGACATCCATAAAGCCGCCGTTAACGCCGAGCAGAAATAAAACCAGGCCCACATAAGTAATGACCAGGCCTCTGATATTGGAAATAATCGTACGTTTTCTTTGATTTAAACTGAAGATTAAAAACAAGATATACGCCAGGAGGATAGGGGCCAGGGAGACGACGGTTTCAAGGGCGATATCGCCCAGTTTTGACGCGTAAACCGAAAAAAGTCCGCCGGACGCCGCCGCTTCGAGGGGCAGGTCCCCGTCGAGTTTGTCGATGCCCATAATTAAGCCGGTGATTAAAACCCCCAGTATTGCACCGGAAGATGAAATCCCCACCAGCCCAAAGGCATCCGCTTCTCCCGACTTGCTGTCTTTTTTCATCGCCGAAACACCGGCGGCCATGGCGAGCATGAAAGGTACGGTGATCGCACCGGTGGTCGCGCCCGAGGCATCAAAGGCAATGGAGATGAAGTCTGCAGGCGAAAAAATACTTAAAATGAAAATTGCACCGTAGGCCGAGAGAAATACGTATTTCAAAGGGACGACATAGAGAATACGAAGCAGCCCTATTGTCATCATCACACCGATGCCCAGGGAAACGACAATCACCATTAATTGAGTCGGAAATTGTCCCTGCGTCACCTGAGAAACCTGATTGGCCAGGATGTGCAGATCCGGTTCGGCATAGGAAATGAAGAAACCCAGTATCAGACTGATGGTTACAACAACAGACAGTTTCCCCGGTTTCGTCATGCCCTGGCCGATGGCGTGTCCGATCGGTTCGATGGACTGATCAATGCCGAAAAGAAAGATCGTCAGTCCGATGATGATCATGATCGTACCGACAATAAAACGGGACATATGGTCAGCGTCCAATGGAACCAGGGTAAAATGCAGCAGGAGGACGATTGCGGTGACGGGCAGAACAGAGGCTAAAACATCTTTTAACTTGCGGAGTACTTCAGTCAATGGGCAACCTTCTTTCTTCGGAGTAAGTTTGAATTATGCATAATTCACCACTGCGCCTGCAGGATCATATTTTATGCAAATTTTATGCAAAAAAGCCCTGCAAGTACGGCAGTCAGATAAATTTTCTTAAAAATATACGGAAACAATATTAATAGATTATCATAAAAACGCCGAAGATAACACAGTCCTGCCGTTTCATGAACAGGAGGTTTTGCGGATGTCTTATAAAACAGAATAAAAATTCATTAAATATAGGGAATATTACAGGTAAAAATGAACTAAATGTAAAAAAGAGAGAAAATCTGCGGAAAGGTTTGACGGAAGTCACATTTATACGTAAAAGGCCGATTATTTTCTTGTCATATTCTGTCGCGTGATCTTATAATTGATCATATGTGGATTTAGTTTGTGGATGAGCTTATTAATTGAGCTGCGGCTTGATGGAGAATTAAAAAGTGTGAAAGTGTTCAGATCTTTTAAAATTCAGCCCGGCGGATTTTCAGGATAAACAGAAATCTTCAGCAGCGTTAATAAGTCAGCCATTAGAAAACGGAGGATAAGGAATGAGTGATAAACTCCCTTCCGGTATTCTCAGAATTGTGGAAAACAATCACGGCGGTGTTTCACCGGAACACCGCAAGAATACCGCAGGTATGAAGGAGACTTCACTGCCGACGCCCGAAACGGTTAAAATTCCGATGCAGATGCATATCGGAGCGCCGTGCGAACCTTTGGTCAAAGCGGGCGATACCGTAGAAATAGGGGATCGGATTGCCGATTCAGAAGCAGCCGTGTCTGCGCCTATTCATGCGTCGGTATCGGGCAAAGTGAAACGTATTACAGAGATCAGGAACCCGGCTGACGGCGGTCTGGTGAAAGCTGTTGAAATCAACGCGGATGAGGAACAAAAATGGCGTCAGGATATCAAAGCGCCGGAAATTCACTCGCGTGAAGATTTTATAAAAGCAGTCCGTGACAGCGGCCTGGTCGGTTTGGGCGGTGCGGGTTTCCCGACACATGTCAAATTGGATATTAAAGCACCGGCAAAAGCCGATCTTTTAATTGCGAACGGGGCGGAGTGCGAGCCTTATATCACGGTCGATGACTACTGCATGCAGCATCAAAGCGATGATCTTCTGGCCGGAATTGCGGCCTGCCTGAAATGGATCGGCATTGAGCGCTGCGTTATAGCGATTGAAGACAATAAGCCGGAGGCTATTCGTGCGCTGGCGGAAAAGATCCGTTCCGAGCGTGAAAAGTATAAAGCCGTAGACGTTATGGCGATGCCCGCGGATTACCCGCGAGGGGCAGAAAAAGTTTTGATTCAAAATGTCAGCGGCCGGCATGTTCCTTTAGGAAAGCTGCCTGCGGATACAGGCTGTCTTGTCCTGAATGTGACGACACTGATGTTTATCGGTCAGTATCTCAGGACCGGCAAACCGCTGGTGGATAAACTGCTTACTGTCGACGGCAGTGCTGTCGGCAAAGCTCAGAATGTCCGTGTGCCGATCGGAACGCGCATCGGTGATGTCATGGAGTTCTGCGGCGGTTTTTCCGAGCAGCCGGCACTTATTATGATGGGCGGTCCGATGATGGGACTGGCCTTGAGTTCCCCGGATTATGTTGTTCTAAAAAATAATAATGCGCTGCTGGCGCTCACCGAAGATGATTTTATTATCGATAAAGAACAAGAGTGCATACGCTGTGCAAAATGCCTCGACCGCTGCCCGATGTATCTGCAGCCTGTATCTTTAATGCGGGCGGTTCGGGCCGGCGATGCGGAAAAGCTGCAGGAGCTCGGCGTTATGAACTGCATGGAATGCGGCAGCTGCGCATATATCTGCTCAGCCCATATTCCTTTAGTGCAGTATATCCGCCACGGCAAGAAAATTCTCAGAGAAGCAGGAGGGAAATAATGGCAGTTAAAAAGAAAGGAGCGCCCAGAGGAAAGACTTCTTCTGCGAAGACTCCGTTATTGATTCTTTCAAGCAGTCCGCATTTCCACAGCCGTGTTTCTACACAGCGTTTGATGGGAGACGTTTTGATTGCGTTGATTCCGGCCGTTATAGCAGCGACCGTGTTTTACGGGCCCAGAACGCTGCTGATGCTGGCCGTTGCAATTGCGGTCTGTGTCTTATCAGAATATCTTGCGCGCAAAGTGATGCAGCGTCCGAATACAATTTCTGATTTGTCCGCAACCGTAACGGCGGTGATTCTGACGCTTAATCTGCCGATTGATATGCCGCTCTGGCAGCTCGCTTTGGGCTGTGTGGCGGCCATTATTGTGGTCAAGCAGATTTTCGGAGGCATCGGACAGAATTTCGTGAATCCGGCTATGACAGCGCGTCTGATGCTGGTGACCTCATTCGGCAGCAGCTTTACCCGCTATTCAACGCCTGATTTTATGATCAAACACGGTTTGGTCGATTCGGTCAGATCCTTAAGTGAAGTGGATGCGATAACGTCCGCGAGTCCTTTAACCGCACTTAAAGCCGGTCCGGCCGGTGTTGCATCGGCGCCTTCGATCAAAGACATGATTTTCGGTCTGCATTCGACGGCAGCCATCGGCGAGACCTGTACCATTGCTATTCTGATCGGCCTGATCTGGCTTTTGGCCAGAAGAGTCATTAAGATTCATATTCCGCTGGCTTTCGTCGGCACGGTGGCCGTGCTGTCGCTTTTATTCAGCGGCTTTGATTTTACCTTCATGCTGTATCAGCTCTTATCGGGCGGCCTGCTTTTTGCAGCGGTCTTTATGGCGACGGATTATACGACCTCGCCCTTGACGAATAAAGGCAAGATTATTTACGGCATCGGTCTGGGCGTTATTACCTGTCTGATCCGTTTCTGGGGCAATCTGCCGGAAGGTGTTTCTTTCAGTCTTATTCTGATGAACATCTTTGTACCGCATATTGATAACTGGACCAGAACTCCGATATTCGGACAGAAGGAAGCCGAAAGGCTGGAGAAGGAGGCCCAAGGATGAGTGAAAATAAGAAAAGTGTTTTCAATGAAATTATCCGGCCCGCTCTCGTTTTAACCGTGATCACGCTGGTAACGGCTTTGTGCCTGGCTCTGACGAATGCCGGAACAAAAGAAGTCATCAAGGCAAACGCAGAAAAGGAGCTGCTGCGCTCCAAGCAGGAAATCCTGCCGGCGGCCGAAGCGTTTTCGGAGGAAAAGGAAGAAGAACTGAACGGCAAAACGTTCAAATATATAGAAGGTACAGACGCATCCGGCGAGATTGTCGGCTATATCTTTCAAAATTCCACTCCGGGATATAACGGCCCCGTAACGGCGCTTGTAGCGATCGATACAGAAGGCAAAATCGTAGATGTTAATGCGCTTGATCTGAATGAGACGCCGAACGTCGGCATGCTGGTCGGAGAACGTGATTTCCTGGACCAGTTTGCAGGGCACAGCGGGGAAATTGCGCTGACAAAAGAAAAAGCGGCTGAAAATGAAGTACAGGCCGTGACGGGAGCGACCATCAGTTCGGCCGCATTCCTCAACAGCGTCAATGAAGGTCTGGCCCAGTATGCAGCCGTGAGCGGCAATGCCCCGGAGCCGCTGAGCCCGGAAGAACAGGCCTGCCCCGATGCTGCCGAATTCTCTGAAGAGAAGACGGTCGAGAAGGACGGCAATACCTATACCTATAAGGAGGCCTTAGGTGAAGACGGCTCGCTTATCGCATACATTATCAGAACAGAATCTAAAGGTTATCACGCGCCGGTCATTGTGTTAACGGCTATAGATCCCGACGGAACGATTCAGGGGACTGCAACGGTAGACTTGCAGGAGACACCTAATCTGGGTTCAAAGATCGGTGAGGAGGAGTTTATGCAGCAGTTTGTCGGCAAATCCTCCGAAATCAGTCTCGGAACATTATCAGATACAAGTGTTGAAGCGGTAAGCAATGCGACAATAAGCAGCAAGGCTTTTGTCGACGCCGTGAATCAGGCACTTGAACTGTTTCCCCTTGTTTCAGGAGGTGCGTCATGAGTACGGACAAAGCAAAAGTTAAAGAAGTTTTTACACGCGGTCTGATTCGCGAGAATCCGATATTCCGCTTAGTGCTGGGGATGTGTTCATCCCTGGCGGTATCCACGACCTTAATCGGTGCACTCGGCATGAGTGTCTCCGTCCTGGTGGTGCTGATTTGTTCTAATATTGTCATTTCTCTCTTGCGGAATTTCATTCCGAATACGGTGCGTATTCCCGCTTATATCACGGTGATTGCGGGATTCGTTACGATCGTGCAGATGGTGATCAAGGCATTTTTCCCGGAGATTGACGGTCTGCTCGGCATTTACCTGCCGCTTATCGTCGTAAACTGCATTATTCTGGGGCGGGCGGAAGCCTTTGCGAATAAGAACGGCGTGCTGATTTCCGCATTGGACGGCCTGAGCATGGGCTTGGGCTATACCATTGCCATGATTTCCATTGCCTTTATCCGTGAGCTCCTGGGATCCGGCACCTTGTTCGGTGTGCAGGTCATTCCGGCGTCCATTCCGCCGATCATGCTCTTTGCACTGCCGGCCGGCGGTTTCCTGGTCTTGGGAATTCTTATGGCGGTCTGCAACCGTATAGCGGAGCATTTCGGTCAGCCGAAAGCAGAACTCGGCTGTGACAGCTGTGCGGCTTACGGACGCTGCCCCGCAAAAGAGTTTGAAGCCTCGCAAGATGAGGCTCAGACCGATGCCGATCGCAAGATCCGAAAAGCCGGGGCCCGGGCCAAACGGAATGAGGAGGACAGGAAATGACGCATTTGCTCAGTATATTATTTGTTGCAATATTAGTTGAAAACTATGTCTTTGTTCAGTTCCTCGGCATTTGTCCTTTCCTGGGCGTGTCAAAGAAACTGAATACAGCCATGGGGATGAGTGTAGCGGTTATTTTTGTCATGGTTTTGTCGACAGCCGCGACTTATCCGATTAATAAATATCTTTTGGAACCGAATGATCTCGAATATCTGCAGACACTGGTTTTTATATTGGTGATTGCCGCTTTGGTGCAGCTGGTGGAGATTTTCCTGAAACGGCATATGAAATCTCTTTACAGCGCACTCGGCATCTTTCTGCCCCTGATCACGACAAACTGCATCGTCTTGGGTGTGGTGGTTTTGAATGTTCAGCGTCACTACAATTTCGCTGAAGCGATGGTCAACTCCATCGGGGGCGGGCTCGGATTTATGCTCGCGATGTTTATGTTCAGCGGCATCCGCAGCCGAATTGAAGAAGCCAATGTGCCGGATTTCTTTAAAGGTCTGCCGATCACCTTAGTTGCTGCATCGCTGGCGGCCTTGTCGTTCCAGGGTTTTGCCGGTGTGGCAGACAATCTGTTTAAGTAAAGGGGGAAGTATGCAAGCAATTATTTTAGGAACGGTGCTTGTAGCCGGCACGGGTCTGGTTTTGGGTTTGATCCTTGCCGTGATTTCTAAAGTTATGGCGGTGCCCGTTGATCCGAAGCAGAAAGAAATCAGAGAAATTCTGCCGGGCGCCAACTGCGGCGCCTGCGGCTATAATACCTGCGACGGTTACTCTACCGTATTAGCTGACGGAGAGGAAAGCGATACAGGACTGTGCAAACCCGGCGGTGCCGAGGTGGCACAGGAATTAGCGGATTATCTTGGCGTGGAATTCGGCGGAGTGAAGCGTACAACAGCTACGGTAATGTGCCGCGGCGATAATAATATGACGACAAAACGCGCGGATTATGTGGGAATAGAAACCTGTCATATGGCAGCTCAGATCGAAGGCGGCAACACCAGCTGCCGTTACGGCTGTCTGGGTTTCGGTGATTGTGAACAGGTCTGTCAATATGACGCTATACATGTCAAAAACGGTGTAGCGGTTGTGGATCCTTCAAAATGTACCTCCTGCGAAATGTGCGTGGTCACTTGTCCGCAGCAGATCATCGAAATTCTGCCGATGGAAAAACCGGTTTCGGTCGTGATCTGCCGCAATGAGGATAAAGCCGCAGCCGCTAATAAGGTCTGCAAGGCCTCCTGTATCGGCTGCAGGCAGTGTGTCCGGGTGTGTCCCGAAGACTGCATTGATATGGTGAATAACCGCGCAGTGATCGACTATGCGCGCTGCACGCATTGCGGGAAATGCCAGGAAGTCTGCCCGCATGACTGCATTATGTCGCTTTTGCCTTACGGGAAGGCAGACGGCGAAGCACGCAGAGATCCGGCGGATCTTGCATCGCGCGAGGCCTGAAAAGTGCAGAACAATGTATCAAAAAGTCCTGTTTTTTCAAAAAAACGGGACTTTATTATTTTAGGCGCCGTTCTTATTGTCGCCGCGCTTTTTACGCTTTGGTTTTATGTTTTAAAAGACAAAGTCAGTCCGGACAAAGAACTTAAATATGCCTGGATTTATTATGAGAATACATTGATTGAAAAAGTTCCGCTCGACGGGGAAGAAAGAGAATGGCAGCTGGAAATTCCCGATGAGAGCCCAAAAGCGCAGGAAGTTGATATAATAGTAAAAACTTTTTCCGACAAAACGATTGCCGTCATGCATTCAAATTGTCCGGATAAAGTCTGTGTCAACACCGGCAGAGTCGGCAAAGCGGGGCAAAGCATTGCCTGCCTGCCGAACCATGTCATTATAAAAATAGGAACGAAGGATGAACCGGCAGGGCCGGGACTGGACAGATGAAAGAACCGGACAGATGAAAGATAAAGATAAGAGCAAAACAGAAGACAATACAAAATATCGTTTAAAGGCAAGTCCCCTGACGCTTTTAATTCTCCGGGCTATCTTGCTGGCCTTGTCCTTTATTTTGTCAGCGATTGATCACAGCCTTCCGACACCCTTGGCGGGCGTACCGGGGATGTCCTTGGGACTGGCGAATATCACGGTTCTTTTTGCCCTGGTCTTTTTAAGCTGGAAAGATGCCTAGGTCATTACGGTGGTAAAATCCCTTTTCGTTTTTTTCTTAAGAGGGCCCGTTGCCTTGCTTTTGAGTATTTCCGGAGGGCTTCTGGCTTTGCTTTGTGAGATTTTAATCTGGAAGATCAGCCGGCATAAAAGTTCTTTGCTGCTCTTATCCGCAACAGGCGGACTCATGCACAATATGGGCCAGGTCACGGCTTATGCGCTCTATGCCCGGGTCCGGGTATGGATTCTGCTGCCGCCTTTAGCGATTACCGGCATAATCGCCGGTTCGCTTACCGCCTTGGTGCTGAAGGCGCTCTGTCCCTTTATGGAACGCTGGTTTCAGACCCGAAGACGGCATGATGTCTAAGTATGTCCGGCACGGCACTTCGGGCTTTTGCAGCTCATTCGGCTTTTCTTTTCTGCGGAGCGGAACTTTTCTGTTCCGCAATTTTTTTATCAAGATTACGCATGAAATGCACGCCAAAGGGAATCGCCGTCAGCGCACTCAGAATATCCGCGAGCGGCTGGACAAGCTGAACACCTAAAAGCTTCAGAAAATGCGGCAGGGTAAAGACCAGCGGATAGTAGAAAATGCCGTTTCGCAGGAGGGCCAGGAAGGTCGCGCCTTTGGCATGCCCCGTTGACTGGTAAAGCATATTCGTGGCGATCAGGAAAGGCTGGAACAGAAAGGTCAGGCACTGCAGACGCAGTGAGAAGGTCCCGATTTTCACCACATCGGGATCCGGCTGGAAGACGGCGATAAGATCGGAGGAGAGCGCAAACATTGCCCCTGAAATGATCAGCATTGCCAGAAGCATGATTTTAAGTGAGAAGGTATAGGATTTTTTTACCCCTTCCACACACAACTGTTGCAGGTTGATCAGATTTTTCAGCGTCACGATCTCCT
>CALLQJ010000010.1 GCA_938014865.1 uncultured Fastidiosipila sp. | reverse complement strand
AAGGCGGAGCTTCCCGAAGGAAGTTCCGCCTTTCCTATTCCTTTACACGCCCTCAATCGCCGCGCTTTTGCACGTTTTTGCGCAAAAATGTTTTAGACGAAAGGAGGGCTTCACAATTCCTTCAAGAATAAAGCGAGAAAAAGAGAACAAACTATAGAATTGCACGGCAAAGCGGAGTTTAGGCGGCGAAGATTTAGCTAAAATGTTTCGGGAGCGGGCTTTTCTCGCCCTTGAATGATCAAAATTGCATAGTTTTGATGCATTCTCGCTTAGAAATGCCGTGATTATTCCCGGATAATGAAGACAGATTGAATAAAGCAGCGTAGGACACCCCATCCGGAGGTGAGCAAATGGAGAACACGAATACGAAAAAGAAGAAGGAGAGTTTAGGCCTTTCCTGGAAGAAAGCGTTCAAGAGAGACTGGAGACTTTATCTCTTGCTGGTTTTTCCTTTGGTCATGGTCTTTGTCTTCAACTATGCCGCCTATCCCGGTTTGCGTATGGTCTTTATGGACTATAAGCCGGCTTTGGGCTACGAAAAAAGCAAATGGGTCGGATTGGATACCTTTCGGAAAGTGTTTAAAGATAAAGACTTTCACCGGGCTTTGCGCAATTCTTTGGTCTTCAACTTCATTGAATTGGCGATTTCTTTCCCGGCCCCGATCATTTTGGCCTTGATCTTTAATGAATTGAAGTTCCCGCGTTTCAAGAAAGTGAATCAGACGATTCTTTATCTGCCGCACTTCCTTTCCTGGATCATCATCGCGAACGTCGCCTATCATTTGTTCCGTCCGACATCGGGCCTGGTCAATATTGTTTTGAAAAATCTGGGCCTGATCGAAACGGGGATTCCCTTTTTGACGGAGAAATGGCACTGGGCCAGAACCTACCTTCTGATCGGTGTCTGGCAGAGCATGGGCTGGGGCTCGATCATCTACCTGGCCGCGATTACGAATATTAATGCGGAGCTTTACGAAGCCGCCATGATTGACGGCGCGGGGCGCTGGAAGCAGATCTGGCACATCACCCTCCCCGGGATCAAAAGCACGGCGATCGTGCTCCTGATTATTTCCCTCGGCCGCGTGATGGGGTCGAACTTTGAAAGACTTTATGTTTTCGGCAACACGCAGGTGCGTGAGTTCCAGTATCAGCTGGCGATTTACATTTTTGAAAAAGGCTTGGGCAACGCGAAGTACAGCATGTCCACGGCGGTCGGGCTTTTTCAGTCCGGTGTCGGGCTGATCCTGGTCCTGATTTCTGACCGGGTGGCCAAGCTTGTCGGCGAAGAAGGCATGATTTAAGAAAGGAGCTGAAATTAGATGGCTAAAGCAAAAACGAAAAAAAGCAATACGGCAGAAGGTTTCAGCGGACGCAGAAGAAGGGTCACCTTTGTGGACATCCTCCTGATGATCATCCTGGTGCTGCTCTCGGCAACCTGTGTCATTCCTTTCCTGCACCTGGCGTCCAAGTCAATTTCGAGCAATACGCAGGTTATTGCCCAGAATGTCTACCTTGTACCGAAAGACATCACCTTTGACGCCTATGTTTCACTCTTTAAAGACGGTTCGATGACCCGTTCCATGCTCTACAGCGTGGGCGTGACGGCCCTGTTTACCGCACTCGGCATGCTGGTCTGCATCTGCGCCGCCTATCCCTTATCGAAGCCGCGTCTTAAAGGCAGAGGGGTCCTGACCTTCCTGCTGATGTTCCCGCTTTATTTCGGCGCCGGCCTGATCCCGCAGTATCTCTTGTTCAAGAATCTGAACCTGCTCGATACGATGTGGGTCCTGGTCCTGCCGCTGATCTATTCCCCATATAACATGCTCTTGATGAAGACGAACTTCCAGTCGACGATCCCGCCGAACCTGGAGGAGTCGGCCTATCTGGACGGGGCGAACGATTTCCAGATTCTTTTGAAAATCATCCTGCCGCTGTCCAAGCCGATTCTCGCGACGCTCTCGCTTTTCTATGCGGTGGGCCGCTGGAACTCCTATGCGGACAATCGTTACTTCATCCAGTCGGATCATCTGAAAATGATTCAGTATAAACTCTATCAGCTGGTCTCGTCCGCGCAGGAAGCGCAGTCGACGAGCCTTTCGGAAGCGGCGGAAGTGACGAGTACGCCGGAAGTGCTGCAGGCCGCCTCTGTCATGTTTGTCACGATTCCGATTATTCTGATCTACCCCTTCATTCAGAAATACTTCGTAAAAGGGGTCATGGTCGGTGCGGTAAAAGGCTGATTTCAAGGCCTCAGCCCTCCGGCGCGAGACGAAACGCTTCCGGGGAGCGGCCGGGCTTTTGTTTCAGAAGGGAGCCAAGAACGGCTTCAAGCAAACAATTTTATTCAAATAAGGTCCTGTAAGGGACGTTTTAGAAAAAGGAGGAAAAGCATGAGGAAACTCAATCTCAAAGGTATTTTGGCAGCGGGACTTGCTTCCGTGATGGTCTTCGGACTGGCTGCCTGCGGCGGCAAGGACGACGATCAGGAAAAAGATCCGGATCCTGTCAAGACCGAAGAAAAGGAAACAGAAAAAGAAACTGAAAAAGACGACAAAGACGACAAAGACGACAAAGACGATAAGGACGACAAGGGCGATGAAGAAAAGCCCGGCAAAGATGACGCGGATCCGGACGAGGGGATGCTTTGGGAGCCTTTCGAGGAAACCGTTGAACTGGC
>CALLQJ010000009.1 GCA_938014865.1 uncultured Fastidiosipila sp. | reverse complement strand
GCAGCGGCTTTACGATATGCGCTACAGCGACACGGCCCGCAGCCCCTATGTGGAAGGCGCAAGACCTTCTTATGAGCAGTACAGAGGCGAACCCGTGCGGCAGGCGCGCGGCGGTCTGCATGCTTTTACGGGCTTTCTGCGCTGGCTTATTTTCCTGATTGTCTTTATTTTGCTGGGCTACGGCATAACTTGGTTTGTAATCAAAGCACTGCCGTATTTATTCTGAAAGAGAAGCGGCGAAGAAGCTTTCAGAAGAGCCTCAGACATGACAAAAGTCCCCTCAGCGGGGACTTTTTGCTGCTTCTCCGAAGTCTGCCGATAAGGCGCTCGGCTGAGCTGAAAGTTGAGCGGTCTTAAGCAGTCTTATATGAAATTCTGAACCTGAAAAGCTGAAACTCAGTTCTTATCTCTGAGCCCCATAAAGCGCTGATGCTCTTCGCTCTTCCGCAAAAGCTCGGTGATCTGGGCCGACTGATCCAGCAGGCCGGAAATCGATGCCTGATGATTCATGGCATCGATCAGCTCGGCGGTCATGCCGGACATGTCAACGTCCCGGTACCAGGGCGCATCTTCCATCTCAGGAGGATGCTTGCAGAGATTCGTGCCGTAGATTTTATCGATATAGTGCTTTTCATAGGCTTCCTGAACCGGTTCCGTGCCGTGGGTAAGCAGAGGATAGGTACAGAGCATAATCACCTTGCCGGCCCCTAAGTCGTCTTTCAGACGCACCGCCGTTTCGGTAGCGGTCTGTCCCGAATTAATCATATCGTCAATGATAATGGCGGTTTTCCCGTTCATATCGACGCCGAGGAATTCATAATTCGTCACCGGGTTGCTCCCGTCGATGCTGCGGCTGTAGTCGCGCTCGCGGTAGAAAGTGCCGAGGGGGAGGCCGAGCATAGAGGCGTAATACGCTGCCCGTTTCATGCCGTTTTCATCGGGACTGATGATCGTCGCTTCTTCCGGATCATTAAAGCGTGTTTCCGGATAGTCGTTGATCAAGGCTTTGAGCAGGCTGTAAGAGGTGGGAATGTTTTCGATGCCGTAGCGCGGAATTGCATTCTCCACCCGGGCGTCATGCGGATCAAAGTTAATGATGTTTTTCACGCCGAGATGGTTTAATTCCTTCAGGACATTCGCACAGTCAAGCGATTCGCGGGACGTGCGGTGATCCTGCCGGCCCTGATAAAGATAAGGCATGACGACGCTGACAGAGCGTGCCTTGCCGCCGGAGGCTAAAATCATCCGCTTCAGGTTCTGATAATGGTCATCCGGGGATACCGGGACCTGCTGTCCGAACATCTCATAGCTTTCAAAACGATTCGTAATGTCGCAGAAAATAAAAATATCATGGCCGCGGATGGTTTTGTATATGGTGGCTTTCGCTTCACCCGAGGCAAAGCGGTCAATGCCGGAATCGATAATATAGCTGTTGCGGATAAAGCCCGGCTCATCATTTAAGATCGACGGGTAGCGGCTCACGGTCTTCATCCGGATGTCGTAAAGTCTTTTATTGATCTTTTCGACAAAGTCCTCCGTGCCGGGCAGGGCAATCAGACCGACGGGACCGTTCGTCTGCATCAGATTGGCGCCTCCTTCACGGTAGGAATAGTAAAGATCATCATTGATTTTTATTTCAAGCTGGCTCATTCTTTCTCCTCATTTCCGCTGTAAGTCTTGTGCAAAAGCCCTTGAATTTTTTCGGTCTGGTCTATCAGGCTGCTCAGCGATGAATCATGATTAATCGCATCTACTAATAAAGCGACAAATTTGGAACAGTCCACATCGATAAACCAGGGCCTGGCCAGAAGCTCGGGCGTCCGGTAGGTCAGGTTCGAACCGAGCACGCCGTCTATATAGCCTTCTTCATAGGCTTCGTCAAAGCGGGAAAGCCCTGAGGTGAAAAGAGCAAAGGAGACGGCGCAGAAGACGCGTCCGGCCTCACGCTTTTTCATTTCCCGGGCAATGTCCAGCATGGAGTCCCCGCTGGAAATCATATCGTCGACGATCAGCACGTCTTTGCCCTTGACATCACTTCCCAGAAATTCATGCGATAAAATCGGATTCCGGCCTTGTTCAACCGTCGTGTAATCCCGGCGTTTGTAGAAAGTGCCGAGCGGCGCCTTCAAGATTGCAGAATAATACATGACGCGGTTGATCGCACCCTCATCGGGGCTGATCAAAATCAGATTGCCGCTGTTCAGATCAAAATTATCCACCTTGTTGACCAGCGCCTTTAAAATCTGATAATGCAGCGGAATGCTTTCAAAGCCCGAAATCGGGACCGCATTCGATACCCGGGGATCGTGGGCGTCAAAAGTAATCAGATTGTCCACGCCTAAATTATCGAGTTCTTCCAGCATGTAGGCACAATCAAGGGATTCACGCGAACTTCTCCTGTGCTGTCTGCTTTCATAAAGAAACGGCATAAAGACGTTGATCCTTCTGGATTTCCCGCTTGCCGCTAAAATAATTCGTTTGAGATCCTGATAATGTTCATCCGGGGTCATCGGCTTCTGCCGTCCGTAAAAGTCGTAGGTCACCGAATAGTTCATCACATCACAGAGAATGAAAAGGTCGTGTCCTCTTACGGAATCCGTGAACAGTGCCTTGCCTTCCCCGGTCGGTTCTCTCGTACAGATTGCATTCAGTCTGTAGTCTTCCCGTAAAAAGCCCGGAAACTGCAGGTCGGATGAATCCTTCCCGTAGTCCGCTCTCCGGTTAATCAGATGCTGATTCACCATGGCGCTGAATTCCCGCGATCCGTTCATCGGCACGATGCCGACCGGTCCGATCGGGGTCATCGGATTGTCCCCGTACTGATCATAAGCGTAATATTTTTTACGCTCAGCTGCAGAAAATGTTTGCATTGAAAGCCTCCATATTAGAAACGATTCTTCACATGTTATTATAAATGAAAGCTGAACGATATTAAACTTTTATTAAGTAAGGGAAAATCATGAGCAGATTTAATTTTCAGAATACGGAGCACAAAACGAGCGCCGCGCGGCTTGAGGACTGCCCGCAGGACGGACTGCCGGAGATTGTCATGGCGGGCCGCTCCAATGTGGGAAAATCCACCTTGATTAATGCGCTCTGCGGGAAAAAATCTTTAGCCAGGGTCAGTCAGAACCCCGGAAAGACGCGTCTTCTTTTGTATTTTGAAACGGACGGCGCCTTTTATCTCACGGATCTTCCCGGTTACGGCTATGCCAAAGCCTCGAAAGAAGCGATCGAGAGTTTCAGTTCTCTGGCGGATGCGTACTTCAGTGCCGATCGTCCGATTGCCTTGGTTTTGCTTCTGGCCGACATCAGGAGGGGAGTGACCGATCAGGATGCCCAGCTCACGGCGTATCTCGAGCATTATGATATCCCGTACCTGCTGGTATTTACCAAGATTGATAAATTGAGCAAAGCCCAAGTCCGCCGGCAGCTGCAGCTGATTGCGCAGGATGACCGGCTTCCGGAAGATTTTCCGTCTATCACGCTTTCTTCACGCAGCGGCGAAGGCATCAAGGAGCTGCGCGGGATCATCAGCGAAGCGGTCTTGCTCTTCGGGGACACGTCCTGATTTTAAGGTTGATTTTTAAGCGCCGGCTTTTACAGCGGCGTTTTTTGTTTCCTTTTGTGCCGAAATTTTCTTTGCATATTGCCTAAGCTCATAAGGGAGGTGGGCTCGTGCAAAGGAAAGCGTCGTACATTTCAAAACTTGATGAGAAACGTCCGGCGCTTTTGCCTTTGCTTATCTTGCTTTTGAGTGCGCAACAGGCTGTCATGAGGCCCTCTTGGCGCAGCCTCAGCGCTGAACTTTTGCTTTTGACGGTCTTGCTTTTTGTTTTAAACGGCAAAAATAAAGCCATCCGGCGTTTCTGGATCCTGCTCTTTTGTTTTATCAATCTTTTTCTTTTCGGCGACAGGATGCTTCAGCTTAAGCGTTTGTCGCATTTTGTCCTGCCGGAAAACGGATGCATTGAGATCCGGACGGAAAGCGTCCGGGCAAGACAGGATCGTGAGTTTTTTACCTTGTACGGCAGGCTCAGCGGCGGAGCGGCCGCGGGACTTCGGGTCTCTTTGAGCGGCAGTCTGCCGGAAGGGGAGCTCCCGGGCTGCGGTGAGATCATAAGGGTCAGGGTCCGGAAGGAGCGTCTTCGCCCGGCACGTATGCCCGGGGAATTTTCCG
>CALLQJ010000008.1 GCA_938014865.1 uncultured Fastidiosipila sp. | reverse complement strand
CGGCGGAGGTCAGCGTGAGCATGCGGCAGAGCGGCTTTGCGTCCTTTTTTGAGGGGGTTTTCGGACGGAATACGGTCTTTTTCGAAATGTATTTGATCCCCTGAGAAAGGCTTTTGATTTTCTTTCTTAAAAACTTGTTAATAAGCCTTGAAAATGCCTTGAATGCGCCGTGAAAAAGCGCTGCTTCGAGGCCTTTGAGTTGAAACAAAAGCCCTCCATGAGCTAGAATAATAAGGATGGTTCGCTAAAGATTTATCGAGCCGTCTTGCAGATCATAAAGTGTGCTGAGCACAGACAGGAGAGTGTATATGGCAAATTACAATAAGAAAAGTCTGACAGACATCGACGTAGCAGGCAAGCGCGTCATTGTCCGCGTTGACTTCAATGTGCCTCTTGATAAAGAGACCGGTGAAATCACGGACGATAAGCGTATCAGAGGGGCACTGCCCACGATCAAATATCTGGTCGAGCATGATGCGAAAGTGATTTTGGTGTCGCATCTGGGCCGTCCGAAATCCGGCCCTGAGGCCAAGTTCTCCATGAAGCCGGCGGTTGACCGTCTTGCGGAACTGCTGGGCAAACCGGTTACTCTGGCCGATGACGTTATCGGCGAAGATGCGAGAGCAAAGGTCAAAGCGCTCAAACCCGGTGAGGTCATGATGCTCGAGAATGTCCGTTTCCACAAGGAAGAGCAGAAGAATGATCCCGAGTTTGCTCGTGAACTCGCTTCCCTGGCGGAACTTTATGTGAATGATGCCTTCGGTACCGCACACCGTGCACATGCGTCCACGGCGGGCCTGGCGAATTTCCTGCCCGGCGCTTCCGGCTTCCTGATCCAGAAGGAAATCGACGTAATGGGCAAGGCACTGCGCGATCCGGAGCGTCCTTTTGTTGCTATTCTGGGCGGCGCTAAAGTCTCCGATAAGATCGGTGTTATCAATAACCTGATCGGCAAGGTCGACACCTTGATCATCGGCGGCGGCATGGCCTACACCTTTAATGCGGCCAAGGGCCTCAGCGTCGGCGACTCACTGCTTGAAGAAGATAAAATTGAACTGGCGAAGGGCCTGCTGGCCAAAGCGGAAGAGAAGGGCGTCAAGCTCCTGCTCCCCGTTGACCATGTTGTGGCCGACCATTTCGCCGAAGATGCAGAATCCAAAGTCGTTGAAGGCAATATCGAAGACGGCTGGATGGGCATGGACATCGGTCCGAAGACGATCGAAAACTTTGCCGCTGCGATTAAAGACGCCAAGACCGTGGTCTGGAACGGCCCGATGGGTGTCTTTGAATTTGATAAATTTGCCGAAGGCACCCGTCAGGTAGCGGACGCGGTCGCCAAGTCCGACGCGGTGTCGATTATCGGCGGCGGCGACTCCTCGGCTGCGGTTGAAAAACTCGGGTATGCCGACAAGGTCACGCATATCTCGACCGGCGGCGGTGCTTCGCTTGAATTCCTCGAAGGCAAAGTCCTGCCCGGCATTGATGCTCTGGTCAACAAGAACCCGCATCGCATTTATGCGGCCGGCAACTGGAAGATGAACAAAGGCACGCCTGCAGAAGCTGAGAAGTTCCTTGATGAGCTTATTCCGGCGGTAGCGGATGTTGATGCCGAAGTGCTGGTTGCGGTGCCTTACACCGTGCTGGCGACGGCGCTGGAGAAGACCGCTTCGACCAATGTTGAAGTAGCGGCGCAGAACTGCCACTACGAAGACAACGGCGCTTACACCGGTGAAGTCAGTGCGAGAATGCTCGCCAAGATGGGCGTGAACCATGTGGTCTTAGGCCACAGCGAACGCCGTCAGTACTTCAATGAGACCGATGAAGCGGTCAACAAGAAAGTCCTGGCCGCGCTGAACTGGGGTATCCGCCCGATCGTCTGCTGCGGCGAAACGCTCGAGCAGCGCGAAGCCGGCGAAACCTTTGACTTTGTAAAAGGTCAGATCAAGGCAGCGCTCAAGGATGTCCCCGCCAATCGTCTCCCGCACGTCACCATTGCTTATGAACCCATTTGGGCCATCGGCACGGGCAAGACGGCGACGGCCGATCAGGCGGAAGAAGTCTGCGCCTTCATCCGCAAGGAAATTGCCGAGCTCTATGATGAAGAAGCGGCAGACAGCATGCGCATCCTCTACGGCGGTTCCGTCAAAGCGGCCAACGCCGAAGGGCTTTTCGCTGAGAAGAACATCGACGGCGGTCTCGTCGGCGGTGCTTCGCTGAAGGCGGATGAGTTCGCGAAGATTGCGGCTGTTTACGAAGAGCCTGAAGCTTAAAATCTGATTTCAGAGCTTAGCTTAATTAAGCATTTAAGCCTCCGAAGCCTCCGGGCTGAGGGGGCTTTGTGCTGCGTTTATGAAAGCCGCTTTCCCGCCGTGATGCGGCAAAAAAAGCCCTGCGCCCAAGGAAAGAAAAGCTTCTTTTGCAGCCGGAAAGGGGCCCTGAAGGGGCCTTGGAAGCGTCTTTGGGGAGAGGTCTTTTTTCAAGCCGTAAAATCGTGTGAACATGCTGCAAATTTGCTGAAAACATATCCTTGAAAGGTGCACAAAGATATAGGGTTCTTCTTGTGGGAAGTTCATAAAAACTGTAAATCCCTTTGTGACGCCGATCACTGTAAACTGCTGTTTGCGTTCAATTTTTTGGTGTTTTTGTGCAGAAATGAAAGCGGGTGTGCTATAATTGAGACAGCTCTGGATTATCTGAAATTGTGCCCCGCAAGGGGTGGCTTTTTTTGGATAATAGTAAAATTTTTAATTTTTCCAAGCAAATAATATATAAGGAGTGTATAAGATGGCAAAAGAAAAAAAGTATATGACCGTTGACGGCAATACTGCTGCGGCATATACGAGTTATGCCTTCACCGAAGTGGCGGGTATTTATCCGATTACCCCTTCTTCACCGATGGCTGACGTCGTAGACCAGTGGTCCCAGCAGGGCCGCAAGAACATTTTCGGACAGACCGTAAATGTGAATGAGATGCAATCAGGGGGGGGCGCTACGGGTACCTTGCACGGTTCACTGAATGCAGGTGCGCTGTCGGCGACTTACACCGCATCTCAGGGCTTGCTCCTGATGCTGCCTAACCTTTATAAAATAGCCGGTGAGCTCTTGCCGGGCGTCATCCACGTGGCTGCTCGTACCGTTGCGACACATGCGCTGTCGATTTTCGGCGATCATTCGGACGTGTATGCCTGCCGCCAGGCCGGACTTGCTATGCTGGCCAGTGCCAACGTCCAGGAAGTTGCAGACCTTACCGCCGTTGCGCACCTTTCCGCAATCAAAGGCCGTGTACCTTTCATTAATTTCTTTGACGGCTTCAGAACGTCTCATGAAATTCAGAAGATCGAAGTCATGGATTATGACGATCTGGCTGAATTGGTGGACATGGATGCCGTACAGAAATTCCGTGAGCGTGCACTGTCCCCGACTTCCGGCGTCCTGCGCGGTTCCGCACAGAACTCGGACGTCTTCTTCCAGAATCGCGAAGCTCAGAATGTTTACTATGACAATCTGCCCGCGATCGTTGAAGAGTACATGAAAGATATCAGCGAGCTTACGGGCCGTGAATATCACCTCTATAACTATCATGGTGCTGAAGATGCAGAATACGTTCTGATCGCCATGGGTTCTGTCTGCGACACCATTACGGAAACCGTAGACTACCTGAACAAGAACGGCCGCAAGGTCGGACTGGTGAACGTCCATCTCTATCGTCCCTTCGTCGAAGAGAAACTGCGTGCCGCCATTCCCGATACCTGCAAGAAGATTGCGGTCCTCGACAGAACGAAAGAACCCGGTGCACCGGGCGAACCGCTCTATCTTGACGTTGTACACGCTTATCATAACGTGGAAAATGCGCCTGAAATTTACGGCGGCCGCTACGGTCTCGCTTCCAAGAACACGACACCGGACGATATTCTCGCCGTGGTTAAGAATCTTGAATCCGATGAACCCAAGGACGGCTTCACGATCTCCATTACGGACGACGTGACGCATCATTCGCTGCCTTCCGAAGAGCACATCGATCCCTCGACGAAATCGACGATTGCCTGCCGCTTCTGGGGCCTTGGCTCCGACGGTACCGTTGGCGCGAACAAGAACTCCATCAAGATTATCGGTGATCACACAGATAAATACGTTCAGGCCTACTTCTCCTATGACTCGAAGAAGTCGGGCGGCGTGACGATCTCCGACCTGCGTTTCGGCGATGAGCCCATCCGTGCCACCTATCTGGTGAACTCGGCGGACTTCATTTCCTGCTCGAACCAGGCTTACGTCAATACTTATGACATGCTCTCGCCTCTGAAAAAAGGCGGCACCTTCCTGCTGAACACCAGCTGGAGCCCCGAAGAGGTCGAAGAGAATCTGCCGGCAAGCTACAAACGCTTCATGGCGGAAAATGACATTAAATTCTACACGATCGACGCGGTGGACATCGCGATGGAAATCGGTCTGGGCAACCGTACGAACACGGTCATGCAGTCCGCTTTCTTCAATCTCTCGAACATCATCCCGGCAGAGGACGCTGCACAGTACATGAAGGATGCGGCGCTTAAGTCCTACGGCCATAAGGGTGAAGACATCGTCAACATGAACTATGCCGCTATTGATGCCGGTATGAAAAACGTGGTGGAAATCGACGTTCCGGCCGAATGGGCGAACGCTGAAGACGAAGCACCCGTCAAGCGTGATGTTCCGGCTTGGGTCAGCGATATTGCCGACGTGATGAACAGACAGCAGGGCGATACGCTTCCTGTCAGTGCATTCACGGACAATGTCGACGGTTCACTGCCGCTCGGCACGACCCAGTACGAGAAACGCGGGGTTTCCTCCATCGTTCCGCATTGGATTCCCGAAAA
>CALLQJ010000007.1 GCA_938014865.1 uncultured Fastidiosipila sp. | reverse complement strand
CCCGGCTCCTGGCGGAAGATAAGGTCAAAGCCGGCATGATGATTCCGGAAGAAGCCATTGAAGATCCCGAAGCCTTTGTAGAAGAAGCCTTCGCCTCAATGCCTGAACTCGGCTACAATCTGACCCGTCAGAGTGCGATCGAGTATCAGCTGGCCAGTGAGTAAGCTGAAGATACGTTTTACGCAGGATGCTCCCGGATTTTCCGGGGGCATTTTTATTGTCCGGGAATGCTCCGGGAAATGACGCATCGCCCTTCAGAAGGCCGGAAAAACGTTACAATAAGAAATGTACGATCTTATCTAAAAAGAAAGAGGCGCCTTTATGTGGTATCACTACACGACGATTTATCAGATTTATCCTTTGGGCTTTTGTGCTGCGGAGCGGGAAAACAGCGGCGGGAAGCGTGAGCCGCGGATCCGCAAAGTCCTGGACTGGATTCCCCATCTGCAGACGCTTCATGCGGAAACGATTCTTTTTAATCCCCTTTTTGAAAGCGATGCCCACGGCTATGACACCCGCGACCTGCGGCATTTGGACCGCCGTCTGGGATCGGACGACGATCTTCGCTTTGTCTGCGAAACGCTTCGGGAAGCGGGCTTTCGCATCCTCTTTGACGGGGTCTTCAACCATGTGGGGCGGGGCTTTTTTGCCTTTCAGGACCTTTTGGAAAAGCGCGAAAACTCGGCGTATAAGGATTGGTTTTACATTGATTTTTCAAACAATAATGCGTATAACGACGGTCTTTCGTACCAAGGCTGGGAAGGGCATTACAACCTGGTGAAATTGAATCTGCAAAATCCTGAGGTCCGCCGCTATATTTTTGACGCCGTGGCGGAATGGATGGACGTTTATAAGATATCGGGCCTGCGCCTGGATGTGGCGTATACCTTGGATCAGGATTTTCTTAGGGCGCTGCACGCTTTTTGCCTGGAAAAGGATCCGGAGTTTCTGCTCATCGGCGAGATGATCACCGGGGATTACAATCACCTTTTGGGCGAAGGGCTCTGCCATTCTGTGACGAATTATGAGTGCGCAAAGGGCACACTGTCTGCGTTTAATTCCCATAATCTTTTTGAAATTGCCCACTCCCTGCAGCGGCAGTTTAATGATGAGCCCTGGGCGCTTTATCACGGGGTGAAGACGCTCTTGTCCTTTCTGGATAATCACGATACGGACCGGGCCGCTTCCGTTCTGCAAAATAAAAAGCACCTGCCTTTAGCCTATGTCCTGATGTTCACGCAGCCCGGCATCCCCTGTGTTTACTACGGTTCGGAATGGGGCGCCGAAGGCCGGCGCGGGCCGGACAGCGACTGGGCCGTGCGGCCGGCTTATGAGCATCCGGAAGAGAATTCCCTGACCGAGCTGATCGCCCGCTTAAACGAGATTCGCCGCAAACACCCGGCCTTGGCGGAAGGCGAATACCGGACCGTGCATTTAAATAATGAGCAGTTTATTTTTGAGCGCAAAAGCCCGGATGAGCGTATCCTGGTCGCCGTAAACTGTGCCGATGCTCCGGTGACCGTGCATTTTGATGCGGGCTGCGGAGAGTCCGAGGAACTTTTGAGCGGCAAGACGCATGATTTCGGCGGCGGCAGCGAGCTGGCGCCCTGCAGTGCGGAAATCTGGCGGATGGAAAAATAGGATTCTCCCAAAATAAAACTTCCTGAATCAAACAGGCGGCCCCGGAAGGCCGCCTGTTTGCTTTATCTGCAAAGCGTGTGCTGCTTCAGACAAGAAGCGTCTGCTTATCTCTTGACGCGTGCGGAACCGCCGCTCATGAGGCTTTCGACCTCAGGCAGTCTGGCCGTGCTGGTATCGCCTGCGGTGGTCATGGCGAGGGCGCCGTGTGCTGCACCGTAGTTGACCGCTTTTTCCGGATCGCCGGTGGTCATCAGGCCGTAGATCAGGCCGGATGCGAAGGAGTCGCCGCCGCCGACGCGGTCGAGGATCTCGAGGTGGTCATACTGTCTGGCCTTGTAGACTTCGCCGTCCACGTAGCAGATGGCCGACCAGTCGTTGTCACTGGCGGTATGCACTTCGCGGAGGGTGGTGCCGATGGCCTTGAAGTTCGGATAGGTTTCGGAAACTTCCTTGATCATCTTTTTGTAAGAATCCACATTGATGGTCTTAAGATCATCGCTGCCTTCGATTTCGAAGCCGAGGCAGGCCATGAAGTCTTCTTCGTTGCCGATCATGACGTCAATGTAAGGCGCAATTTCCTTGTTGACGCGCTGGCAGGCTTCCTGACCGCCGTTGGCTTTCCACAGCGACGGACGATAGTTCAGGTCATAGCTGGTGATCGTGCCGTATTCTTTGGCTTTCTTGACCGCTTCGATGGTCACTTCGGCCGTGGTCTCGGAGAGGGCTGCAAAGATGCCGCCGGTATGGAACCAGCGCACGCCGAGTTCACCGAAGATGTAGTCCCAGTCAATGTCACCGGGTTTAAGCTGGCTGACGGCGGTGTGGGCACGGTCGGATATGCCGATGGCGCCGCGGACACCGAAGCCTCTTTCGGTGAAGTTCAGGCCGTTGCGGGCTTCGCCGCCGATGCCGTCAAAATCCACCCATTTTACGAGCGAGGTATCGACGCCGCCCTGGAGCATGAAATCTTCGACAAGGTAGCCGACGTCGTTTTTCACCAAGGCGGTGACGACGGCGGTCCTGAGACCGAAGCAGCGGCGCAGGCCTCTGGCGACGTTGTATTCCCCGCCGCCTTCCCAGGCGCGGAAGCTGCGGGCGTTGCGGATACGGCCTTCGCCGGGATCCAGACGCAGCATGACTTCGCCTAAGGAGAGCTGATCAAACTTACAGGATTCTTTTGCTCTGAGTTCTAATTTCATAGTTTCCCTTTCTTTATGAATTGTGTTCTGATACTTCTTATCTGCTTTTCTATTGCTTATCCGGCAGCTTCTGAGGCGCCGGGTTCGCGGCATTTTTTACGATGGCCGTCGGGTATTCGGGATGTTCCTGATGCCAGGCCTTGCCGGAAATACGTTTTTCTTCCGTGAAGAGCGAGGGCAGTTTTGCTGCTGCTCCGGCCTTGGCGCCTTCGCTTGATTCACGCAGGATCAGGTCCGGAAAAACCTCGCGGGTGGCCGGCTTCTCTTTCTTATTTAAAATCTCCAGCAAAAGCTCGGCGCATTCCGTGGCGACTTTTGTGCCTTTATTGTCCACGGTCGTGAGAGGCGGTTCGGAGATCTGACTTTCCAGGGTGTTGTTGAAGGCCGTGACGAGCAGATCCTCGCCGACCCGAATGCCCTGATGGCGCCAGATTTTAACGGCCCCCGCCGCGGTCATGTCTTCGCCGAAGACGAAGGCGTCAATCCTGTGAAGATCGGAAAGCCTCTCGGCGGCAAAGTGCATGCCTTCGGCAAAACCGAAGTCGATTTCCAGGATCTCGGGCCTGAGCCCCGATGCTTCCATCGCCATCTTGTAATAGGCCGCTTTATTGCGTGCGGAATCCGTATCGAGATCTTTGACGTAGCAGATCTTGCGGGCGCCCCGCTCGATGAGATGGGAAGTGCACATAGCAATCCCCAGACCGTCATTAGCCAGCACGGATGAGGCCATCTCCCACTCGAGAAAACCGTTCGCGAGCACCACCGGAATGCCTTCCAGGGCCCGGATAATTTCTTCATCTTTGCAGAGGGTATTAAAAACAGAGCCGACGAAAATAATGCCGTCGACTTTTTTTGCGGTCACAATTTCAATGGTCTGCCGGGTAGATTCCAGGCTGCCCCCGGTATTGCAGACAAGCACGTGATAGTGTTCCGCCGAAAAAAAGCGCTCTACCACATAAATGGTATTGGCGTAGTGGGGAATGCGGATATCGACGGTAATGATGGCGATGCTCATTGATTGCTGCGTCACCATGGCGACGGCGGACGCGTTGGGACGGTAGTTGTATTTTTCCAATACGCTCAAAACCCGCGCCGCTGTTTCCGGCCGCACATTTCCCTTCTTATTAATCACGCGGGAAACGGTGGCAATGGATACCTCGGCCTCTTTGGCGACTTCGTAGATATTCACAGGCCCCCCTTTCCCTTGTGATTAAGCTCATTCAGGCACTTAATCGTTGGTATTTTGGTTTTTTCGGCTTGAATGCTTCGTCTGTAAACGCTTTTTGTAAGCGCTTACATCATCTCATGTTTTTTTGCTTTTTACAAGGCTTTTGCTTTATTTTCCACATTACGCACAATAAATAAAGTGATCTTACAGCGTCTTGCTGAAGGCTCTTGATTCATAAGAATTTTCCGTACCGAAGTGCCGGCTCTGCGGCCCTTTGCTTTTCATCAGAATGGCGCCTGACTAAAGCTATGTGTCCGGAAAAAGCCTGCCTTTATGCTGCACCCGTCAGAATAGCCGCTTCAAAGCGGCGATACGATTCGCCTCTTCCCTGTCAGCGCACCCTTCCGGCCATGATCAGCATCTCAATAAGATCATCTGAATCTTCTGAATAGTACTTTTCCGCAAAACTCAAAATGAATTCAGAGGTGATATTGGATGATTTTTCTTCTCTCACTTCCTGCCTGAAGGTTTCTTCGAAAGAATGTAGGGCCTGTTTTTTACAATGATTGCGCAGAAATTCAAATTGGATAAGACTGCTCCACGTCCACTCCAGGTCCTCAAAACCTTCCGGCTTCACTGATTTTCTTTTTTTCTTTTCTTCGGCTAAGGTTTCCCGTGTTATTTTCTCTTTCTCTTGACTCAGGCCTAAACGTGTAAATTGCTCCTTCGGCGCTTCATGCTCATGCAGCAGGTCCACTAAGGCCTTCATCATACGCAATTCTTCTTCCGGGTCCTGAAGCGGCCTCTCCTGATTCGGGTCTTTCTCCAAATCATAAAGCGTATTGCCGTACTTATACCAAATTGAAATGTCTTTCGGCCCCTCCGCTGCGTCGATCTTCAGAACCGGACATTCCTTCGTGAATGAAAACCCCGGATGAATATCTGCCGTCTTGAGTTCTTCTGCCGTAAACGGTTCACGCATATGGGCCGGCATAAGCGTATATTCATAGAGAGGAGCATTGCCCTTTTCAGCCGGCCCTCTCATATACATAAATCGGCCGTCTGTTATATTTACTGCTCCTCCGTGATAGCCCGTTATTGCATAGTCTCTGATCTTTTGATTGTTTCTTATTGTATTTTTCAGCGGTTTTCCCAGCATATCTTTCGGAATATCCAGCCCGAAATAATCTAAGATCGTAGGCGCCAGATCAATCGTCTGCACAATCGCATCCCGGCGGACACCTTTCACAGCCGATCTCGGATCCCAGATATACAAGGGTGTATGACAAAGTTCTTCATACATCGGCATAATCGTTTTGCTCCACCAGCCGTGCTCACCGAGCAAAAATCCATGATCTGTATTTACAATCAGCAAGGTATCTTCCCACAAATTATAACGGTCCATTTTATCAAGAACGAGGCCCAGATTTTTATCACACATTTTAAGAAGAGCCTGATATTTGCGGCGAATATGCTCTATCAGTTCCGCTGACTCTTCACAAGGCGCATAAGGCGGCCAATCCAAAGGCTCAAGCTCCGGATTTCCGCTGCGATTCTCTTCATACTTGCCGGGAACTCTGAACGGTTCGTGGGGATCAAATGTTTCAATCTGCAAAAACCAATTATCAAACTTATAATTCCGGTCTATAAACTCTAAGCCATTCTTAAATGTACGGCTTTGAGGGTAATCTTCCTCGTCGGGCGTATACTTTCGGTTAACAGCGTCTTGACGCCGTCCCGGATGCCTGAGCTGTTCGGACTTTCTTAAACCGAAAGCCGCTGTCGCTTTAATTTCAGGATCTAAATCTCCAAACCACGGATCCCCCTCCTGTCCGCGAACAGCCTCCCAGGTCGTGTAGCGCGTATGATAGCTCGCCCCGCCGTCTTCCCAATAATGCTGATGGTCACTTGCCAGATGTGAATGTATACCGTTATTCTTTAAAATTTCCGGCATTGAATCATCAAACGGTTCCAAAGGCCCCCAGCTCCTGTGCAGGAAGTTGCTTCGGCCGGTATGCAATTCACGCCTCGCCGGCATACACGGAAGACTGCAGGTATAGTTATTATCAAAACATACCGTACGGGCCTCAAGCCTTTTAAAATTCGGCAAATCAAGATCTGAACCGTAAGCCGGCAGATACTTTCTGATAAGAGTATCGTACATAATCATAATAGCTTTCATAGAAACCTCCGCATTATAGAAAAGCCCTTTTCCGAACCTTACTTTATCCCCAAAAGTTCATAAAACATCGTCTCGGACAAAATCTCGATCTCCTGTCCCTCCGCTTTATAGCGTTCGGCTTTCCGGAGCTTCGCGCTTTTCCGGCCTTTCAGGCTCGGATTATCCGCAAAATCCCCGACGATCAGAATGTTCGTCTGCTTAGTGACATTGTCCTGGTTGAAGCCGCCGATATTCGCAATAGACTGCATGGCATCCTTCCGGCTCATCCGCTGCAAAGAACCCGTAATCACACAGTGCTTTTTGAAAAAGAACGAATCCGCATCAAAGTGCGCACTCTCCGCTTTAATGTCTTTCGCGCGGACCGCCGATCCGTAATATCTTCCGGAACGCCTAAACTGCGCCTTAAAGGCCTCAAGCGAATCAAACTTTTCCGCCGCTTCCCGATGCAGGCAGCGGAACACGGCCGCGGTATTTTCCACATCCGCCATCGCCCGGTGCGCGCCTTCATTGCTCAGTCCGTAATATGCCGTCAGATCACATAAGCGATGCCGTTTTAATTCCTTTTCAAGGCAGGTTTTAGAAAGGCGCCTTGTATCGATGAAATCATTTTTAAAAGGAAAGGCGAAATACTTAAGAAAGGCATCGTAAAGAAAATTGATATCAAAATTCACATTATGGCCCACCAGAATCGAATCGCCCAGGAAGTCTCTGAAATCCTTCAAAACCTCCGCCTCGCTTCGCGCCGTCTTGACCATGGCCTCCGAAATGCCGGTCAGCTCCGTAATGAAAGCAGAGATCCCCTGCTCCGGTTTAATCAGCTCGGAAAAACGCGCCGTTTCCTTCCCCCGATGATACTTTATGCCGGCCGCCTCAATGATCTCATCACGTTCCGGATCCAAACCCGTCGTTTCAAGATCAATGACAATATAGTCCTCCGGAAAATCGATAATACTTCTGCCCTTGTCGCGCTTTTTTCGTGCGCGTTTGTGACGACTCACTTCGCAACAGCCTCTTTTCCCTTTGTTTCATGCGACGCCTTCGCCCGCTTCTCCCGGCGATAAAAAAAGACAATCCACGCGGTCAGGAAAATATTCATCAACAAAACGATAACGCTCCCTTCGAGTTTCAAGTCCGGACAGCAGATCAGCTTCTTCTCCGCAAAACGCGTCTCCAGAAGCTGCGGATAATCCGCGGCCAGCTCGACTGCTCCGAAAATCAGCGCACCGAAGGCATTCCAGATAAAATGCGCCGTGACCGGAGCCCAGATCGATTCCGTATATTCCAGAAGCGCCGACATCAAAAAACTCATCGTCAGCACATTCAGCGCCGGCACAAGTCCCGCCTCGATCGCCCCGCCGTGCAGCAGAAGGAAAATGATCGAGGTAATGATAATCGCCGCAAGCGGATTATAACGGTCCCAAAGCAGCTGATAAATATAGCCGCGGATCAAAAACTCCTGCATCACCGTGTTTAAGAACGCCGAAAGAAACCAAAGCCCGAGCCATTCAATCTCATGGACCCCGGTAAAGGTCATCTGATTAAAGAAAAAGAGCAGAAGGAGCGGCAGCAAAAGCCAAATCAGGCCCGTCACCAAGCCTAAGAAAAGCCCTCTTTCTTTATTGTGCAAAAGAAAATATGAAATTCTCAGTTTCTCATGCCGGTAAAAAACAAGCGTCAGCACCACGGTCGAAAGAAGAGGGATCAATTCCGCAAAGAAGCGCCACAGCGCCGGATTCTGAACGTCGGGCACGGGCAAAAGCGCCGCTAAAAGCGCCCAAAGCCCCAAAAAGAGCAGTATTTTTACACTTGTTCTTCCGGCCTTTTTCAAATTCATCGCTTCCCTGCTTTCTATACCATGACTACTATAGCAGAGAAAGAGTCACTAAGTATCCTTCAGGATCTTTTCCGGAAAATTCAGCGCCCGAGCAAGGCCGCGAGCCCATGTATAAGCCACAAATGCGCAGGATAAAACACGTAGAAAAAATATCGGTGAAAGGGACTTCTTTCCCCCTTTTCGCCGTTATAAAGCAGCAGGAAAGGCAGGAATAAGAAGGCAAGATTTTCCTTCCGGCAGAGTGCCTGAAACCACGCCGCCCCGCTCTCATAACGCCACGGCAAAGGAAAGCCCGTGAGCAGGATAAAAAGAAAATTCCAGATTAAAAACGCCAAAACCTGCTTTCTGCGATTTCCGTAAAAGAGATAAAAGATGCCGATCACCGAAAGCACATAAACCCCGCCCTCAAAGCCGAGGACCGAGCCTCCGGCATAAATCAAAAAAGCCGCTGCATAAAGGACGGCTTTCTTTTTGCCCTCTGCCTTTTTCCCCGCCTCAAGTACGCAGATCATGCTGAACCCCAGGGCCAGCGTGAGAAAAATATTATTACGAATGCGATAGTTCTTCAGCAAAGGGACGGACAAGAGATTTCCGAAGAGCATCAGGCCCGCCGCAAGCCAGAGGCGCAGGAAATATTTTTTCCGATTCCGCGTATGAAAAAAACCTTCCGTTAAAAAGAAGGCAAAGAGCGGTGCTGCAAAACGCGACATCAAATGAAAGTACGCCGGAAAGACATCCGGAAAGGCCAGATACAGTGAATCCAAGAGCATGAAAAAAGCCGCTATGTACTTGAGCTGATTGACATTAAGTTTTTTGATCTGCACCTGTCGCGATCCTGCTTTCTGCCGCAGTTTTTTTAAGTAGAGCACAAAAAAAGCCGCAAGGCTACTGCTTTTAAAAGGCCACGGATCGGCTCTTTAAATTTTGCTTGATTTCATTCTGAAAGCTATCGATTTTCTGCCGCGGAAAGGGGCATCACATTTAATTTTTCCGGATCCATTTCCTCTTTATTTTTCACAAAATCACAAAGCCTCCTTGCTTTTCGCTGCAAAAAAATTGCAACGCAAATTTTTTACGTTGCAATTTACGCTTCAAATGATGCGTAAAAATTGATTTGCGCATCACTTTAAGGGAGATTTCATCTGTTTTCAGCTCTTACTGCCCAAACCGAGTACAAATTTCGCCTCACACTGCTGCCAATGAACCGGCTCCATGACTTCCCGAAGTCTCAGTCCTTTGACTTCAGTCTTGCCGCGCAGACGTAAAGCGGAACGGAAAGCAGCTGCGCCGAAAGCGAAACGGCAATCAACGCCGCTTTGGAGCTGTCATAGAGTCTGCCCGCCAGCCAGCTGCCCAAGAACCAGAAGATCCCGAAAGAGAATTCAAAAATACCGTAGCCCGCCGCACGATTATGCTTCGGCAGAAGATTCGTCACCACCGCCTTCAGGACAGACTCCTGCGCACCCATGCCGACGCCCCACAAGAGCACGCCCGCAAAGATGGCCGCCTTAGAGTCAAAGCCGAAAATCAGGAGTGCAAAAGGCGCCGAGAGCAAGGTCGAAATAATAAGCGAATGCAGCCCCTTCTTATCGTAGAGAAGTCCGAAGACCACCGCCGCCGCGGCATCAATCAGCATGGCCGCCGCATAAAGCAAGGGCAGCTGCTCTTCTTTAAACAGCCCGGTCTTATCCACATGCATCGTGATCAGAGAAAAATCAATAAAGCCAAAGGCAAAGAGCCCGATCGCCAAGAGATAGACGGCGAAGACCGGCTTCATCTTAAAAGGCTCAATCTTTTCGCTTTCCGGCTCGAACTTTTCCGGATGCGGGAACTTCTTCTTAGCCCAAAACAAGGTCAGAAGCGTCAGGACTGCCGGGATTGCCAAGACCGCAAAGCAAGCGGAATAGACCTCATAGCTTGTCCCCGTTTTCAGCTTCATGACCACAAAGAGCATCATCGGCCCGAGAAAAGCCCCCAGCTGATCCAAAGCTTCCTGAATGGCAAAGCTCTTCCCCGCCCCTTCCTGTGACGCCGCAAAAGACAAAATCGTATTTTTCGCCGGCTTCTTAATCGCCTTGCCCGTGCGCTCAAGAATCAGGAGCAGGCAGGCCCATTTCCAGCCGTCCTCATGCACCAGGGCCAGGGCCGGAACCGCCAGCACATCGATGGCGTAGCCGAGCAGGGTCATTTCCCAGTAACGGTGTGTCCGGTCCGTAATGATACCGAAGACAAAGCGCAGGGAGTAGCCCAGCAGCTCTCCTAAGCCGGAGACAAAACCAATCACCGTCGCCGAGGCCCCCAAAAGGCCCAGATACGCTCCGCGGATACTGGCCGCTCCTTCATGGGTCACATCCGAGAACAAGCTCACAACTCCCAGCAAAAGGATGAAGAGCATGGCCTGCGAGAGTTTTTGTCTTTGTTTTTTCACGAGGATTCCTTCTTTATCAATGAAATGAATAATTTCATTATACGCCTCTGCCGGGAGCGCCGGACATATGTTCCGCTCCGTGCTTTTCGCCCGTGGTATTTTAAGAAGAAGAAGGAGAAAAACGATCATGCAAGCGCCTTTATTTCATTTTGATAACAGCTACGAAAGACTGCCGGAGTGCTTTTACCGGAAAGTGCCGCTGCAGCCGGTGCCGGAGCCGGCCTTTGTTTATTTGAACGAGACCTTAGCTTCCGAACTGGACATTGATCCGGAACGTCTGCGTCGTGAAGGCTTGGAGATCTTGGCGGGCAATAAATTTCCGGAAAATGCCTCGCAGATTTCCCAGGCCTATCTGGGCCATCAGTTCGGCTTTCTTAATATGCTGGGAGACGGCCGGGCCATTCTGATCGGCGAGCAGCTCACGCCCGACGACCGCCGCTTTGACATTCAGCTGAAAGGCAGCGGCAGGACGCCCTTTTCCCGGGGCGGGGACGGGCGCGCCACACTGACGTCTATGCTGAAAGAGTATTTATTTTCCGAAGCGATGCACTATCTGGGCATTCCGACGTCGCGCTCCTTGGCGGTGGTCAAAACAGGCGAAATCGTGCAGCGGGAATCGCCTTATGAGGGGGCCGTGCTGACGCGCGTCATGTCGTCTCATTTGCGGGTCGGTACTTTTCAGTACGCCGCCGTGCAGCAGGATCCCGGCGCCCTTAAGGCGCTGGCGGATTATGCCATCGCCCGTCATTATCCCGAAGTGCAAAAAGAAAAAGCGCCCTATCTGCAATTTTTCACCCGCGTCATGGAGCGGCAGATCGCGGCCGTTGCCAAGTGGATGAGCCTGGGCTTCGTGCACGGGGTGATGAATACCGACAATGTCTCGATCTCCGGCGAAACCTTCGATTACGGGCCCTGTGCTTTTATCGATGCTTATGACCCTGATGCGCTTTATTCCTCAATCGACACGGGCGGGCGCTATAAATATTCACGTCAGCCCCTGATGCTGCTGTGGGATTTGGCCCGCTTCGCCGAAGCTCTGCTCCCCTTGATCCATCCCGTTCCGGAGCAGGCCGCGTCCGAACTCAAGGCCGTGCTGAAAACTTTTGACCTGCGTTACGAAAAAGCCTATTACCGTCTGATGGGAAAGAAACTGGGCTTCTTTAATGCGGGGATAAGCGTGAGGGCGCTGACGGATCGTCTTCTGGACTTCATGGAAGAAAAGCACTTGGATTACACGGATACCTTCGCCGCCATTCGCCGCGGGGATTTTTCGGCGGACGTGTTCAGCGATGACAGGTTCAAGACCTGGGAAGCGGAGCGGGAGGCTGAGCTCAAACGGCAGGGCCGAAGCGACGCAGACGTCCGCGATCTTCTGGCCTCATCGAATCCGATCCTGATCGTGCGGAATTTTTGGACGCAGGCCGCACTGGAGGCAGCGGAAAAGGGCGATTTTACGCTCTTTGAGGAATTCCTGAATGAATTAAAGCATCCCTATGACGACAATCCCGAAAAAGCCAAGTTTCAGGAACGGCCGGAAGACTTTCATTACATCACCTATTGCGGCACTTAATCTGAAGACTCCGGCAAAAGCCCTGCCATGCGCATGGCATTGGAGCGCAGGATCTTCTCCTCTTCTTCGGGCGTGAAATCCATCTTCCCTAAAATCTCAAAATAGCGCGGGTAAATGGCGTCCGGCTTCAGTATTTTGCTGTCCGGATAGTCGCTGGCAAAGACCAGCCTTTCCGGACCCAAGGCGCGCAGGATCTGATTTGTTTTTTCTGTACCGTAATGCTTCACGAAGTCCGGCAGCACGGCGGCGATATTCAGATATGCCACTGTGTCCGGAAGCTCCTGATAGTGAAAGCCTCCGAGGTGGGCGATCGAAACACGAAGCTTCGGATATTTTTTCAGCATCTTACAAATTCTGAAAGGCGCCGCCGGATCGTCTTCTTCGTCCGCTGCCGGGTAAGAATGAATTTCCAGCAGGATATCCCGCTGCTCGGCGTAGCGGAAGACCCCTTCATAATAAGGGCCGTCAATCGGAAGGCCGGTATTTTCGGGATGAAGCTTAATCCCGATAAAATAGTCATTTTGAAACACCCGATCAAATTCCTCCAGCGTATCCGAAAGCGGCTTTCGGACATCAATATCGGCGAAGCAGTAAAACTTTCCGGGATAAGCCTCTGCGATCTCAAGCAGATTGTCGTGCACGGCCTCGACTGTAAATTCCATCGAGAGCATGCGCGGATCATTGAAAGGCATGATGAATGCCTTCTCGATCCCATAGTCCGCCATCCGCTGCACATAATCCCTTGCAGAACCATGCGTGATAAATTTCCCCTCATAGCCCTTATTGGCCTCGATAACGCAATCCGGGGTCAAATGAATGTGGGCATCCCACTTGGGAATCGTCGTCCGGTCAATAATTTCAAAACCTCCCTTCAGACACTTAAGAGGATAGGACGAATAAGGAATAAAAGTAGCCCTTGGCGTCCATCAATTCATCAAAGGTGCCCTGCTCTTCTATCCTGCCGTCTTTCATGGCAATGATGCAATCGTAACACTCTAAGATTTCGCGCGTATAACGATGGGTAACCGCAATCAAGGTCGTGTCCGGGATCGCCAAGATTGAACGTTCCACAGAAGCTGCGGTCTTGGCATCCAGAGAAGAAGTCGCCTCATCCGTATAAATGATCGGACAATTCCGGATGAGGACCCGCGCGATCGAGACCCGCTGCTTCTCCCCGCCGGATAAATTCTCCCCGCGCTCGCCGACTCTGTAATCCAGTCCCTTGCTTTCAACAAGCTCGCTCAGGCCGGCCTGTTCAATCACACGCTGCAAGGTCTTTTCATCATAGGAATTGAACATCGTGATATTGTCTTCCAGGCTCGCGTCAAACAAAAAGACATCCTGCTGCAGGACGGAAATCTTGTCGTAAAGGCTCTCCAAAGAGATCTCGGATAAATTCAGATCATCGTAGAAAATCTCGCCCTCGTAATCATTGAGGTAGGCCAGCAGCAATTTCAGCAAGGTCGTTTTGCCCGATCCGCTCAAACCCACAATCGCGTACTTCTTATTCCGCTGAAAATCAAAGGACAAGTCCTCGATCACGGGCTCATCATCGTAGGCATAGGAAACATTCTGCAGCGCGATACGCTCTTCAAAAACCCGCAAAGCGCTCTGCCCGGAGAGGGCTTTTGTTTCAGGCCCTTCTTCCGCAAGGCTCGCTTCCAGCCGGTCCAGGAGCGCGGAGGAAGAACTTAAATTCGTAATGAGCGGACCCAGGTTCCGGATCGGACCGAGGAGAATATTCGCCAGCATCACCGAGCCCATGACGGTCCCGAAGGACATATCGCCCCTGAATGCGTAATAAAAGCCCAGCACAAAGGCTACAATATTCAAAATCATCGAGGACATATTTGCATGCAGATTGATGTCCTGCTGTTTCTGCCGTTTGGATTTCTTCACGCCTTCCAGATCCCGGTTCTGCTCTTTGAAAATATCCAAGAGCTTCTCCTCCGCCCCGAAGCTTTTGATTTCCACAAAGCCCTCCAGAATATCGCTCACCTGATTGATAAAACGTTTATTGGAGTCCGAGGTTTTGACTTCTTCCTGCTTGAGGTCGCTGCGCCCTCGAAGGGACAAAATCAGAAGCACGAGGAAGGTCAGCACAATGATCAAGCCGTAGCGGAAATTAAAGTAAAGGAGGGCTGCGGCGGAAAACAAAACAAGGATGAAGTTATACAGCAATTCGCTTCGGCTGAAAAGATAATGGTTTTCAATGACGGACATGTCGTTGGACAGCCCGGAGATAATCGTGGCGGCATCGGAACGTTCAAAATCAGAAATGGATTTCGACAGCACTTTGTCAAAGATATAATCCTTGAGCTGTATCAGGCTCGTTTCAATATAGCGCGAAAAAAAGTACTTGCGTATCTTGCTGGCGATTATGAAACCGATCACATAGGCAATGCCGAGTTTGGTCCCCAGATCCAAAAGCTTCCCGCTTTGGTACTCCACCGCTTCGGTCAGCGCCTTCATCATAAAGCTCACGGAAACGGAGAGCAGAACAAAGAGCAGCTCACTGAAGAGCGTCATTCCAAAATTCAATTTATTATGCTTCTGCATCGTTTTTTTCATACGTAAAGGAACTCCCTCGTCGTAAACTGTACTAAAGTTATCATATTCTGCCGGCGATTTCTCCCGGTGCTTAGTGCACGAGCGTAATACACACTCAACACGCTTCAGCTCTCCGCGAGCTTTTCACACGTCTCTTCCAGGGGACAGCCGGCACAGCGCGGCTTCTTCTTGCAGTGCTCTTTCCCGTTCTGCACGATCAGGGCATGAAAGCGATTGTAAAGCTGCACATCACGAGGAATCCTGCTTTCGATAAATGCTTTCACCTGTCGGTAAGTCGAGCCGGCGTCCAGCGGGTAACGCCTGAAAAGGCGCATGGTATAGGCATCTACAACAAAGGTCGGAAAATGAAAGCCGTAAAGCAGAATAGAATCTGCCGTCTCCTGCCCCACGCCGTAGACCTTTAATAAATCCTTGCGAAGTTCCTTTAAATCAAGGCGTTTAATCCGCTCCGCATCACAGTCATAGCGCATAAACCACTCGGTCAAAGCTTTGAGGTACTGCGATTTTTGTCTGAAAAAGCCCGCCGGCCGGATCAGCTCCTGCAGTCCCGCTAAAGGCAGGCGCGAAACACGCTCCGGCGTCAGATCGCCGCCAAAGCGCTCGATCGCTTGTTCAACATTGCTCCAGGCCGTATTCTGGGTAAGAACAGCTCCCACCATCACCTCATAGACGGAGTCCGCCGGCCACCACTGAAGGTCGCCGTAAGAGAAAAAAAGCGCCTCGTAAATTTCGTACAGTTTGTTTCGGCTTTTTGTATCCGGCATCCACCTTTTCCTTCTCTGTTGCCATGAAAACACGTAAATTTAGAATGATTTGTTTTTACAAATTTTATTTAACTTCAATTTCATCCTCATGCCCCATCATCATATTGTAGTGAGCAATGTGGCCCGTCTTATCAAATATATCTCTAAATACACTTTTAAAAATATCAGTCATATCTGAATATGGATCTATATGCAAATCATCATAAATAGTATGAGAACCATCGTTAATCCAAGAAAGAAGTGATTCGCAAATTATTTTTTCCTCTTGCTTCTCAAACTTAGATAATATGTAATCATTAGACTTTTGACCGATTATTTTAAAATAATTTTCAATAATTCTTCTCATAATATTCTGCATCGAGACTAGGGAAATATTGTTGTCTTCTCTCAACTCTTTCCAAAGTAATTCATATGTTGATGATATTGGATTTTCCATCCCGTACCCTTGAATTTTTGCCACACCGTTGTTTTTTCTGATAATCCAATAATTCACCTGATTATCTTTATGAGTTCTGCCATTTATAAATGAAGCTTCCTTATGAAAATAAACATTATGAGTGAATATAAAGAGCTGTTTAACATCTGAATTTCCGCTTTTTATTTCTTTAGCTAAGTTTTTAACCATCGTACTAACTAAATATAGAATATTACTATCCAGACTGCTTATGGGGTCATCTAATACAATGATCTTTGGTTCATTCACCTTCTCCTTGTCTGTCGCTCCTTTTGTCAATTGCATAAAATACAAAAAAGTTATGAAGGTAGCTTCTCCTTCACTTAAAGTGGAGGAGGCCATTGAGCCATCATCTCGCACAATACGATATTTATTTTCTTGTCTTCCGGGAACCTCTGAATAAGGCTCTATGTGGAAATTGGAAAAACCATATGCTTTTAATGAATTATTAATTTGATCCACAGCAGGTTGAATGCTTGTCATATTTTCATTTTTTTCAATCAGTTGTTGTTTTATTTTCTTTGCTTTTATCTCGTAATTATTTTTGCTCTTTTGCATCCCTTTCAGTGCTTTGTCAATAGAATCTAAATCTTTTCTGTATCTATTTATTAACTGGTCTGATTCGTGTATACAGTAGTACCAAATATCGTCTACCAGCTTTTTATGTTCTGTATCAAACTCACGAACCAATTGGTTGTTTTGTTCAATAATTTCATTCGCCGATCGTAGCATCTTTTGTATTTGTTTTAATACTTCTCCTAAGTTAGCAAATGAAATTTTCTTTTCCGGCGCCATTATCTTGCTATTAATCTTGTTATTTACATCTTCTAATTTAACTTTCAATGTATCGATCAATGTTTTATAAATCTCAAGATTTAACTTACCAATATCACACGATTCATTTTTATCCAAGTTGTTATTAAGTTTATTAATTATAGCTATTAAAATATTATTAAGCTCACTCTGTTTTGATTTCATTAACTCTATTTTTTCAGTGTATTCTTTATCAAAAAAGCTCTCCAATTGTGTCCTAAAATTATTGTCAATTGTCTTTTGCTGACAAAATGGGCACACTTGACCACTCTTTACTAAATATTTCATCCCCTCATGTACCCATGATGAATTATCCAGTTCTTTGATTAATTTACTAATATCAACATCTTCACTGCCTGAAATCACTTGATGCCAAATAGATGCACTACTTATTTTTTCTATTTTCTCTATGTCTCCATCTGCTACTGTATTAAAACATTCAACAATAGTTGCTTCATTTTTAAAAAGTGCTGAGGAGCGTTTTAACAGATTTTCCTTATCTGACAATTTACCTCTAGGATTTTTCACTCTATATTTTAGTGCACTTACAAAATTGTTCTTATTATTTCTAACACCCTTAAAAGCCTCCTTAAAATCATCATCATAGCGTTTTAAAATTTCCTGCCATGCCGACTCTGTAAAAGTGGAATGCAATTTTTCTAATTCGTCTTCTTTAACACTAATATTTGAATTAATGGTATTATATTTTCCCGTTATATCCTCTAATTCTTTTTTTAAATTTTTTATGGCCTGTAAATCAGCAATAGAATCTTCTCCTAATGTGAATACACCGGGTATTCCCTCTTCCTGATTGAAATTTAACTTTCGAAATGGTTTATTATATACATAAATGGTTTGTTCACCATCAAGATCCCAATCAATTTCGCAAGCACTATATCTCTCTTCAACACAATCATAATTTCTAAGATATTCACTAATAGTTGTTTTACCGCTACCATTCGTCCCATAAATAAAATTAATTTCTTTACAATTATTAAGTTCTGCTCCTACATCGTCATAAGGAATACATGATTTTATTTTAATGTCAGTAATCATTTATTCGGGTCCTTTCAATTTCATAGCATACCTGCGGTTTCACATACTTTTACAATAAATTATTTAGGTCTTAAAAATGCACTTATTATCACCATTCTGGTCTTTAGGTAATATTTTATACTTTTCTGAATTCAACGAAAATTTTTTCATACACATTACTCTCGAACATGTACTTTTCTGTTAGTTATATGTTTATTTTTATCTTTTCAATAGTAAAAAGAAAACAGAATAATTAGAATTCCAAATCCCCCAACCGCTCCAGGCTTAAGCACTCATCCATACGTTTGCTGAGCGCGGGCGATATTTTTTCTATTTCGGCAAGCCAGGCGGCGGTCGTTTTATGCTCCAAGTCTGTGAATGCTCTAAGCAGCTTTTTTATCAGCTCAAGCCCGTATTTTTGATAAATCTTATAAAACAGAATGGAACCTTTACTATGATACTGCTGCGGCCGTTTGCCGTCGTCTGTGCGTATTTTTTCGTCTTCTTCAAAGGCTATGTAAAGATTTATGAGATCGCTGACCAGCGCTTCGTCCCCTTGCTCGATCAAATAAGAGAAAACCGCCCAGTCGGCTGTCGTTTCATTCAGCCAGGCTTCCCAATTGCCGGCTGCCCCCTGACAACGGTTATGCGCGAGCTCATGGCCAAGAGCGTAAATGAGATTCTTGCTGATGCCGTGCTTTTGTTTTAAGTCGTGATAGGGCTGCATCTCTTCCGTGTCGAAGTCCAGTATGAAGCGGTCATAGATTAGATTTCCGTTATAGTTATAGCCGCCGTAATTGACATCAATGGGCAGGGAGAAAATCTTCACAGGCTCCATGTCAAATCCGCCGAAAAGCTCCGTGAAATAGTCTTTGAGCTGCGGGGCACTGCGGATCAGATCCCGGGCAATTTCGTCATTGTCCTCCCCGTAATAATAAATGGCGGCGACATCGTTTTTCATTTCCCGGCAGCGGCAAAACGAAATGATAAAAATCTCGCGGTCCAAGCGATGATCCCCGATGCACCATCTCCCGTTCTCTTCGTCGAAGACCGCGTCCATGACTTTGCAGTCTTCGGGTGCATAGATGTACACCGTAACATCGGGCGCTTGCAGGGCGCAGGACAGCCGATGCGGATACCAGGCACTGCAGTAATTTAAGGAAATAATATCCTCGTTAATCATCGTGTGCTGCCCCGTACTTGAGCCGGCATAGCGGATCTCCAGGCTTGCGCCCGGGACATGCTTGACGGTGTAAAGATTCGTATCCGCCGCAAAGGAATAGGGTTCTGCAATTTTTTCTGTCCGTTCATACGCCAGCGGCTCGCCGTCCGCATCCAGAATTTTTTCAATCTCAAAGCCCTCTGCAAGTTTAAAACGGAGGCTCTGATCCGGGGAAGGCTCGATTTCGATCTTGGCCTTAACTTGTACTTCATCGGCATTTTTCCGGTAAACGTGTAATTCCGTCATATTAAATGTCCTCTCATAATCATTACAGGGGGGATACTGCGGGATGTATTTGAGCTCGGGGAGCTGTCGATGTCCCGGAGCCGGCCTTGTGATGTCGAAGCGCTGTATTTACTGAAGCAAGTAATCCGCTTAAAAGATCTCTATTAAGACTATAATCGTTATTCCCCGGAGATTGCAATCACCGTAAGGAAAAGCGCTCTTTGCTTATTCACTTGCATTTGCTTTTTGATTTATTTAAGATTAAAAACCGAAAAAACGGCGCAGCTTTTGACGCCGTTTTTTGAAAAAGACCGCAGTCTGAAGTTTAAACGCAAGAGAACAAGAGGCCTCATCATGGACGAGGAGCAAAACAGAAAATCGGATTTAAAAATCCGGAAAATAAGAAAAGCAGCGACCATCTTGGGGATCATTGCTTTGGGCATTATTCTTTGTGTACTTCTTTTTAATTTGTCCTATCCCAATATATGGTTTTCCGTCTTGCTGACGATCGCCATTCCTTTGGCTTTTATTTCGGCCGGCATGTTTATAGCTACCTGGATAATGGATGTCCGTTTAGCTTACAAAAGGAAAGAATTTATTTTCCTTGCAATCCTGATCGCCGGCGCGCTGGTTTATATTCTGCTTAATATTTTAAACAGCTAATCGGAACAACCAAAACGCCGTCTTTTCTTTTATACGCAAATGGAGCTATGCCACACAAAACCATTAAAAATGACGGGGCTTTCATCTTCTTCAGATCAATTTTTGATGCCAGGTCCAATAATGTATCGGCCCCCTCTTCAATGTGAGAATCGCCGCCTAATTTTATTTCAATTAATCCGTAATTGCCGTTTCGCAAGTGTATGACTGCATCGCATTCCAAGCCGTTATTATCCCTGTAATGATAAACATTTCCGTACAGACGATCTGCATAAATTCTCAAATCTCTGATCGCTAAATTCTCAAACAAAAAGCCCATCGTACGTAAATCATTCATCAAGTCATTCGGAGCAATTCCCAAGGACGCTGCAGCAATCGAAGGATCGGTAAAATAGCGTGTGTCTGTTGTGCGTATGGCAGCTTTTGATCTTAAATTCGGATTCCACGCCGGAGTATCTTCAATAACAAATATTTTATTTAGCGCGTCGATATAAGAATATAAAGTTTTTTCATCGAAAGTCCCGATATTATTCGACAGCATGTCCTGTCGAATCACCTCATAAGAGGCTTGACTTCCCACATGTCTTGCATAGGATCTCAGGAGCCGCCGGGCTTTTTCTTTATCTCTGGAAACATTATCCACACGGCTGATATCTTGGCTTATGATGGCCTCGTGATAATCGATGGCCTGAAACAGTGCGGGTTTATCCTGCATTTTTACGGATTGCGGCCAGCCGCCCCTACAGATTAAAAAAGCTATTTCATCAAGCGTTGTCCGACTCCGGCCGCCGGGACTGTCCCCTTGAAAAAGCCCTTCCAAAGATACTTCTCCGTCGGATTCTCCGGATTCATATAAACTCATGGTCCGCATCTGTAAACGAGAAATCCGGCCCGTTCCGGTATGAAAAGATTCGTCTAAATCCGGCGGTACTGCAGAACCGGTCAATATAAATTGTCCCATCTCATTTCTTTGATCGACCTCGTATCTTACGGCATTCCATAAATTGGGCGCAATCTGCCATTCGTCAATGAGCCTCGGGACCTCTCCTTCCAATAAGGCTTGCGGATCTATTTCTGCCATCGCTTGATATTGTTTACTCATATCGGGCCGGTCCATGGCAATCACACTATTGGAAAATTTTTTTCCTGTCGTCGTCTTCCCGCACCACTTTGGTCCCTCTATCAAAACGGCACCTTTTGCTTCTAATCTGTCCTGCAGAAGCTGATCCACTACACGTGATAAATATTCCACTTTGCGCCTCCTTCTTAGGAAAATTATATCACGATTCCTGTATTTGGAGGGGTTTTATTCCTGTATTTATAGAAGTTTCATTCCTGTATTTGAAGATATTTCATTCCTGTGTTTGAAGAAATTCTATTTCCATAGTGCTAATTTCTCAAACAACCTATGGGAATGACGTACACCCCGTCTTCCCTTTTATACGCATAGCCGGTACCTGTTATTACAGCCATGAATGCCGGCTGATGAATAGCATCGTTATCAATTTTATCTGCCAGTTTCTTTAAGCTTTCAGCGCCCTCATCAATCGCACGATCACCTAATTTAACTTCAATAGCTGCCCACTGACCGTCTTTAAAATGCAATATTGCATCTGCCTCCTGACCGCTATGATCGCGGTAATGATAGACTTTTCCTCCCAAATTTTCGGTATAGATGCGTAAATCTCTCACAACCAAGGACTCAAACAATAAACCCATCGTTTTTAAATCATTTAATAAGTCCTTTGGCTTGGCATCCAGAAAATAGGCTGCAATGGCAGGATCAACAAAATGCCGTGTCGGACTTGTTGATATAAGCGTTTTGGATCTCAGTTTCGGACTCCATGCTTTTAAGTCTTCAATCACAAAAATTTTACTTAATGCCTTTAAATATTCTCCCACCGTCTTTCGATTGATGGAGTCGAAATTATTTATAACGTCGTTCGTTATGCTTTGAATACTTGCTTGGGTGGAAATGTGCCGCGCATACGATCGGAGAACTTGGTAAACTTTTTCGCTGTCACGATTTATGCCGTCAGCTGTAGAAATTTCAGTATTTACGATCGCTTGACAGTATTCCGCCACCTGCCTTTGTTTCACGGCCGGCCTCCAGGTACCATTATGGAATACACCTCCCGGATTTTGAAGATTTTAACTCCCAAGTTTTGGATATTTCAACTCCCAGATTTTGGACTTTTTAACTCCCATGTTTTGAAGATTTCAACTCCCAGGTTTTGTGTTTTACAAGTCTCGGTTTTTAAACCGGGCGTTTTATCTCTAGAATCAATAACCCATCCATTTGAAGTATTCAGCTCTTTTTAATTTTACTGATAACCCCCGTAAGGATAAGTGCGATAAGCATGCAAACCCCGCATACTATGCCCATGTTTATCCCAATTGTGCTGCCCACATACTCCGTCCCGGATTTTTTTAATTCATAGATAGGTAAACCCAGTATGCTGACCACAGAACTTTCAACACCGGAGCTATAGGCATGGGTATAACCAAAATAAATCATGATCGCCATCAGCAGCATTGCAAAAGCGAGAGCAATGATCAAAGCTGCTATTATTTTCTTTTTACTTTTCATTTAAATCAAACCCGCAAGTTCCGACTTAAATTTCTTCTTATTTAGTCTTTTTTGCTAAAGGCCGCTGCGACAAAAATAATAGCACTTCTGAAAAAGAAAATATTCAATTTACGAATCTTCTGAGCTTAAATTTTTATAAAGCACTTGGGAATCTATAAAAAAAGCCCTCTGAAAACACGTCAGAAATAGTTGTCATATTCGGGAAGCAATAAGAAAAGAAGATTTAAATCCTGCTCTCGGGCTTTTTGCTTCTCTTCCGGCCCGAGCGAGAGCGCTTGTTCCCCCGATGCAGAAGTTTTAAGATGATTCTGTACAGAATATTCTATCCGGCGCAATACAGAGACAGAGAGAAAAAAGAGAGAATTGAGGACCTGCATCTTGAAGCGAAAAAGGCGAAAACAAAAACGCCGGGCTTTGCTCGCGATTATTCTTGTAGTGCTCGTGCTGGTTTCACTGCCTTTTGTATTTGCACTTTACGGCCGGCATCAAATGCGCAAGATCCCCAGCATGTCTTTTGCGGAAGTTCTCGAGTACAGCACCCGAGACAATGAGGAGGCCCGCATCACCGTGGGCGTGATCGAAAACGACCGGAGTACATTCACCGTCTACGGTGAAAACGGCAGAGAATCCGCGCCGGAAATCCTCCCCTATGAAATCGGCTCCCTGAGCAAGACCTTCACCGCCGGCTGCATCATGAAAGCCGCCCGGGAAGGCCGTCTTGATCTTGAGGCCGGAATCGATGCGTATTTGTCCCTGCCGGAAAAAGAACATTATCCGACAATTCTCGACCTCATGACGCACAGTTCCGGCTATAAAGCATGGTATTTTCAAGCGCCTATGATCGGCAACTTTTTTACGGGGCGCAACAGTTTTTGCGGCATCAGCAAGGACAGGCTGCTGCAAAAAGTCGCCTCTGTGGATATTCCCGACGAAGAACATCCCTTTGTCTACTCCAATTTCGGCTATGCCGTGCTCGGGCTGCTCACGGAGGCCGTTTACGGAAGCGAGTTTCCGAGCATCATCAATCACTTTATTCAGGACGATTTAGGACTCCGAAATACATGCCTTCCCGACGGGGAAAACGGACTTCCTAACGGCTGGGAATGGCAGGAAGGCGACGCCTATCAGGCGGCGGGCGCCGTCATCTCCGACATCCGCGACATGCTGCGTTATGCAGAGATGCTGATGGAAGATTCAGAGTTTCTTGACGGCTGCTGCGAGCCCCTGAAGGAAATTTCCTCTTCGCCAAAAGACTATGAACTCCTGGATATCCGCATGGACGCCATCGGTGCAGGCTGGATTTTCGACCGGGAAAACGGCATCATTTGGCACAACGGCGGAACCGGACATTACAATGCTTATCTGGGCTTTCATCCGGAATCTGAGACGGCCGTTGTCGTTCTTTCTAACCTCCCGCCGCACTACCGCGTCCCGGCAACCGTCTTGGGCATCAAGAAACTCCGTGAGCTGATTGGGTGAGAGGCGCAGGGGCGGAGAATTCAGGTCTTCGGAGCTCGGGCGAATCTTAGAGGTGATTTAGGGAGCCTGCGTCTTCGCAGATTCGGCGGATCTGCGGGGTGATTTGGGCGGAATGATTTTTATGGGAATAATAAGTCTATTTAAATGATAAAGACATCCATTAGATTCATAACTAATATAAAATCTGTTTACCGCATCATTTTTCTTTAGCAAATTGATGATCTTTCCCATCGTTTAAACATTGCTTATTATTGAAATTTAATCGTTGTCAACAGAACTGTCATCGTCTGCAGCGTCATCAAGATCTGTGTCTTTCCTGGTTTATAATTTTAAGACTTTCTACTTGCCGAATGTCGAATACCCTCTGTCTCTCTAGTGCTCGCTCGGAATACAGGGCTATTCAGATTCTATGTACATACATCCATAAGATGGTTAATACTATCTTTCATTAGAAGAATATTTTAGCGATCAGGTGTTTAAGTTTGCATTTTCAGCTCACTAGTCCTCGAAAATAATTGGATGGCGATGACATGTGTTGCTCATCACCATAATTATTTTCTGCGGAATC
>CALLQJ010000006.1 GCA_938014865.1 uncultured Fastidiosipila sp. | reverse complement strand
GCTTGTCCTACGGCCGCTTTGGCCATATTTTCAAAGGACCAGCGCCGGAGCAGCAAGTCCGCCTCCGTGCCTAAGGTCAGCACGCAGAGCCAGGCGTCTTCGGCATCTTTGAGATGGCGTTTGAGATCTTTACTCTCAAAAGAAAGTGTGTTTAAAGAAAAACGCTGCCCGATGCAGCGCGGTGTGAGCTCTTCAAAAAGCTCTTTTTCGCAGGCGTCAATGATGGCGCCGACTTGCCGGTCCGGCAGATGGTTTTTGTACGCCAGATACCTTGCCACTTCTTTTCGGGACAGTTTCTTTTTCACTTTACAGACTCACTTTATGATTTCTGATAAATTCTCCGCAATCCGGCGGGCCACGTCTGCCTTGTTCATGGTGTAGACGTGCACGCCGTCAACGCCGTTCGCTATTAAGTCTACAATTTGTTCGGTCGCATAGGCAATGCCCGCCTGCTTCATCGCCTTGGGATCCTCCCCGAAACGATCTAATATCATGCGGAAACGATTCGGCAGGGTCGTCCCGGAAAGTTTTAAGATGCGTTTGATCTGCCGTGCATTCGTCACCGGCATAATGCCTGCAATGACCGGCACATCAATGCCGATTTTTTCCGTGCGGTACAGAAAACTGTAAAGGGCGGCATTATCAAAGAACATCTGCGTGATGAGAAAATCGCAGCCGCTGTCTACTTTAGCCTTCAGATGAAGAAGATCTTCTCTTTGATTTTTGCTTTCGACATGGCCTTCAGGATAACAGGCGGCGGCCACGGAGAATCCGCCGAAGTCCTGAATATCGGAAATGAGCTCGGCCGCATAACGATAGGACTTGCTGTCTTCCGGCTTCATGCCGGGCGGCAGGTCGCCTCTTAAGGCCAGAACACTGCGGATTCCGCTGTTTTGTAAACCTTCAAGCTCTTGATAAATTTCTTCTTTCGTCGAACTGACACAGGTTAAGTGCGCCAGGGCCGGGACGCCCTGCTGCTGAACATGCAAGGATAAATCCCGGGTCAAAGGCGAAGTTCCGCCGCTGGCACCGTAGGTGATGCTGATAAAATCCGGCTCAATTTCCGCAATATCTTTGGCCGCTTTTTTGACCGACGGAAAATTCGTATTCTTCTTGGGCGGAAAAATTTCGAAAGACAAAGTCGGCCGCCCCGAATGAAGTAAATCTGCAACGTTCATGCCACCCCTCCTGCACAGCCGCATTCTGATGCCGGGACCTTTGTTTACTTTGTAAAAGCTGTCCTTTAATTTTAACAAATAATCTTTGCGCAAAAAGCGTGCCGGATGGAAGAAAGCGTAAGGAAGCTTAGCGACTTAGCGCTATTTCCCGCCGGGGGCGGGCTTTTGTTCAGAAGACGGCGAATCATTGCCGTTCAGAGGACGCCGGAATTTTTGGAAAAGAGGAGAAATTCCGATAGAATAAAAAGACAGAAAACTCTCAGGGCTCGGCCGGGCTTTTGTCCGATGCGTTGAGGACCCAGGAGAAAAACAGAAAAGGAAAAGCTGCAATGAAAAAGTACTTATTCTATTTGATGCAGGGCGAAGAAATGTGTGCACTGCACGCCTTGATGAACGCCGCGGATCTCGCGAAGGAAAACGAGGTCAAAATCATTTTTGAAGGAAAGGCCGTAAACCTTCCGTCTAAATTCTCGGAAGCGGGAAATCCGCTTTACAAGAAACTTGTCGATCAGGGCGTGACAGCGGGGGTCTGCAAGGCCTGTTCGGAGATGTTCAAAGTCCTCGACAAGAACCGGGAACTGGGCCTGCCGATTTTAGAGGATATGAACGGGCACGCGGGCATGAAGCCTTATGCCGATGAAGGCTATGACATTATCGTCTTCTGATTAAAAAAGATATCGCCGAAGCCTTCCGGGCTGCGGCATAAAAAGCAAGACCGCTTCAGGGGATTTCTCCCTTGTGAAGCGGTCTTTTTTTGCTTTCTTTTAAAACGTTCAGCGTTCACTCATGATGACATCGATTTGTTCCGGATTCAGGCCGACCATCGCTTCGCCGAGATTGCGGGAGACTTCCAGCAGCACGTCCGGCTCGTCATAGTGTTTTACCGCCTTCACGATGGCCCGGGCTCTTTTTTGGGGATTGCCGGATTTGAAAATACCTGATCCGACAAAGACGCCTTCCGCACCGAGCTGCATCATTAAGGCGGCATCCGCAGGTGTGGCTACGCCGCCGGCTGAGAAGAGCGTGACGGGGAGCTTGCCGTTTTCATGGACATATTCTACAAGATGATACGGAACCTGCAGCTCTTTGGCATAGTCATAAAGTTCATCTTTCCGCATGGCCTTGCAGCGGCGGATCTGAGCTGAAATTTTACGAAGATGCACAACGGCATGCGAAACATCACCGGTCCCCGCCTCGCCTTTGCTGCGGATCATGACGGCACCTTCTTCAATACGGCGCAGAGCCTCGCCTAAATTCCTGGCTCCGCAGACGAAGGGAACGGAAAATACCGTCTTATCAATATGATAATCCGGATCCGCTGCGGTCAGCACTTCGGATTCATCGATATAGTCAACGCCTAATGCCTGCAGAATCTGTGCTTCGACAAAATGGCCGATCCGCACCTTGGCCATCACCGGGATCGACACGGCTTTCATGATTTTTTCAATCATGGCGGGATCGGAACTTCTGGCCACACCGCCGGCAGCCCGGATGTCGGCCGGTACACGCTCAAGCGCCATCACGGCCACGGCGCCGGCCTCCTCGGCAATTTTCGCCTGTTCGACATTGACCACGTCCATAATGACGCCGCCTTTAAAAGATTCGGCAATATTTTTATCAAATTTTTTCATCGTTTCTACCTCCGTATGCAAAAGAAAAGAGCAGCCTGCTTTGCTGCTGAAACTCAGCATAGACATAATCTGATATTGTTGATAGAGTCAGTTTATGGATAAAATAAGAGATCAGATGGACAAAATACCGGCCTGGCGCGACTTGCCGCCCGCCGGCGAAGGCCCGCTTTACGAACGCCTTGCCGAACAAATCCGCGCGGCCATAAGGGAAGGACGTTTCCGCGAAGCGCAGCGCCTGCCCTCTAAACGCAGCCTGGCCGAGAGCCTCGGCGTCTCCCTGACGACCATCAATACCGCCTACGACATTCTCTGCGCGGAAGGCTATCTTATCTCCTATCCCCGCTCCTGCTACCGGATAGGCCCTATTGCGGATTTGTACCTGCATCTGCCGCAGCCCGATAAGAAGAAAGATGCCGAAAACCAGGAAACGCCAAGAGAGAAGGCCGCGCCGGGAGAGCAAGTCCCTGTCCGCTTTGATTTTGACAGCAAAGGGGTCGATGACAGTCTCTTCCCCGAAAAAATGGTCAAACGTATTTATAAAAGGATTATCGACGAGGGCGTTCTGAGCGCCGAACCGGAAGCCAAAGGGCTCATGTCCTTGCGCCGGACATTGGCAGATTATCTTTTTTCAGCCCAGGGACTTTCGGTCAATCCGGAAAATATCATTATTTCCTACGGGACCATGGGTTTGTTTCGTTTTCTTTTTGATCTCCTGCCGAAGCAGACGGTCTACGGCATTGAAGATCCCGGCTTCCCCGCCCTGCATCTCGGACTGCGCCGTTCGGGGAAAAACTTCTGCACTTTAGAGCTCTCTCCGGAAGGGATCCGGCCGGAGCTTCTGCAGCAGAAAAAAGTGGACGCGGCCTGCCTGACGCCGGGGCATCAGTTCCCGCTCGGCATTGAATATTCTGCCTCCTGTAAACACGCCCTTATAAAATGGGCTTATGAAAAAGACGGCCGTTACCTGATTGAAGATGATTACGACGGCATGATCCGCCACCGTGCCGCCGGAGAAAGCCTCCGCCGCCTGGATCCTGCGGGCGACAAAGTCATTTATATCGGAAGTTTTTCGCGCTCCTGGTCACCCGGCCTGCGCATCTCCTATGTCTGTCTGCCGGATCCGCTGCGGGACAAAGCTTGCCGTATCGGCATGCCGCAGTCGAATCCGGTCCCCCTGACCGAACAGTCATTCTTAGCGGAACTCATCCGTTCAAATGTCTTTGAACGCCATCTTAACCGGGCCCGGCGGCTTTGCCGGCGCAGGCGAAAGC
>CALLQJ010000005.1 GCA_938014865.1 uncultured Fastidiosipila sp. | reverse complement strand
AAGGATAGTCCGTGACCGCCGTATTCGCCTCTGTCCGGCCGAAGTATGCCGTAAGCAGAATGTAAAGACAGCCTAAAAAAAGACAAAGCGCCGCACGCTTTTTATCGCCCGGTTCCGGCTTGGCGGCTCTGCACATTTTCTTTTTTCTCCTTTCAAAGCCCAAAACTTCGGACCCCTATCATAGCCGAGTCCCGGAGAGAGCGCAAAAGGGCATTTCCAAGATTTCCTGCTTCTCTTAAAATAAAAGAAAACATACACAATAATTAAGCGCTTCAGGCAGGAAGGATGCAGAAAATGAACGATGAGAGAATGCGCAGAACAGCGGCGGAAATCAAAAAGAATATGCCGGAAGAGCCCGCAGCGGCCGTGATCTTAGGCTCCGGCCTGGGCCCGGTTGCGGAACGGGCCGAGCTCATCTGGCAGAAGCCCTATAAAGAACTTCCCGGCTTCCCGGAATCGACGGCCCCCGGACACGCCGGACGCTTCATTTACAGCAAAATCCAAGGCCGCCCCGTCATCATGTTCCAAGGGCGCTTTCACTATTACGAAGGCCATGACAGCGCCGCCGTGAGCTTCCCGGCGCGCCTTGCCGCCGCGCTCGGCCTTAAGATCCTGATCCTCAGCAATGCCGCCGGCGGCATTCCGCCCGCAGCCGAGGCCGGAGATCTGATGCTCATCGAAGATCAGCTGAGCTTTTTTGCGCCGAGTCCGCTGTGCGGCCCGAATGATGAACGTATCGGCCCCCGCTTTCCGGATATGACGGAGGTCTACAGCAAAAGACTCATAAACTTGGCGGAAGAAGCTGGAAAAGAAGCCGGCATCCCCCTCAAAAAAGGTGTCTACGCCTTTATGCGCGGCCCGCAGTACGAAACCCCCGCGGAAATCCGGGCTTTGAAAAGCTTAGGCGCCGACGCCGTGGGCATGTCGACCGTGCCCGAGGCCATTGCGGCCTGCCATGCCGGGATGGAAGTGTTCGGACTTTCCTGCATCACGAATACCGCCGCAGGCATGGGCGAAGACAAACTCAGTCATGAAGAGGTTTTAAAACAAGGCGCAGCCTTAAGTGCGGCTGCAAGCGATTTGATTGAAAAGCTGATCGAAAAGCTCTGAAGCCGACAGCATCATTCAAAATACAATGTCATTGAAGATCCGAAACAAGGGGCCGGCGCTTCAGGCGTAAAAACGGCCCTTTTTCTGCTTGGACTGTACCAGCATGCCGATCGCCGCAAGAATCAGCATGCCCAAGAGAATGAGCAGATCCTCGCTGAACTTCAGCTGCAGCTCCAGATTCTGCATGCGGAAAAGGAGATCCCCCGGTTTCAGCTCATAAAAATAGGCCAGAATGCTGTCCGCCGTAAGAAAAGCCCCCGTCAAAGCCGTGATCACGATGGTGAAGCGCTTGCGCAGGAAGAGCGCCAGAAGGGCGCAGAGCAGGGCGATCACCAAAACGGCCAAGCGCTGATAGTCCGTAAAAAAGACATTCAGCAGGTAGCCGCCGAAGTAGATGCCCGCAATAAAGCCGCCTATGAAAAAACACGCCTTGTAAGCCAGCGCCAGCACAAAAGCCCCCGCAAAGGCGAGCAGAATAATAACGATCCAGGAGACAGGCGAGCTTAATTCCAGTTTATTGACCAGCAAAAGCCCTAAGTAGGCACCGCCCGCCAGTCCGGTCAGGGCCAGCCAGAGCCGGACGACTTTAAGGCCGAAAAAGAGCAAGATAATGCCGAGTGCCAGGTTAATCAAGAGTACAATTTCTGTCGGCAGGTCGAATTGCAGCAGTTTGCCGATTTCCTCAATAAAAGCGGGCATGCAGGAGCCTCCTCGTAAAAAATTCCGGCCGTCGGGCCCGAAACCTTCAGCGTAAAATAAAGAACGCCGTTATTATAACAGACCTGCCTCGCGTTTAATCCGGCCTTCTGTCGAAATATAGAAAAGCCCGCTTTGCGAAGAGGGCTTTTCTTAATTCCGGAAAATCCTTTTCTGATTGTTTTCATATCGGCGCCCGGCAGGGCATGCTATATCGGGGCACGATCGGTTATAATAACTCTTATAATATCTTTTAAGATCAGCCCGCCGCAGCAGAAAGCTCCGGGCCGGGCAAAAAGACGGAGGGAACATGCGTCAAAGCCGCGAAGAACATTCGCCGCAGCGTCTGAACGAAGATGAAAACGAACGTGTCAGCACACGCATGATACCCCTGCTTTCGGCAGAAGAACGGGCGGAGCAGCTTCTGAAAGAATATCAGAAGGCGCCCAACCCCGATTTGATGCTTTATATGTACGAGAGCGGCCCCGCATCCTGGTTTTGTGCCTGCGGCCGCGAGAACCGAAACGACGAAGCGTTTTGCGGCAACTGCGGTGTTTCAAGAAAATGGCTTGAAGAACACAGTTCCGACACGTATCTGGCCAAACAGATCATCGCCGAAAAAGGCGAAGACGCCGTCCGGACGCAGGCCTTTGAGGTCCCCGTCCGAGAGCCGGAAAGCGAAGAAGAAAATGCTCAGCGCCCCGAAGAGGCCGAGCAAGCCGCCCGCCCCGAAGCAAGAGCGAAAACACGCCTGGACGGCTACGGCGGCAGCGGATTCAGACGCTTTTGGCTTTATATGCTGCGCTTCGGTACCTGGCGGAGGCGGCTTATCTTTTTGATCGTTATACTGGGCCTGGCCATCTCGGCGGCTTGGCTTTTGCTAT
>CALLQJ010000004.1 GCA_938014865.1 uncultured Fastidiosipila sp. | reverse complement strand
GCGGCCATGTCAAGTGCAAGGGCTTTGGCAAAAATATCCATTACGTTAAGGACAATCTTTTCCCCGTGCCGCCTCTCTTCCGGGCGATTTACGAACAAGGGGATATTGCGGCGAAAGAAATGTATCACGATTTTAATATGGGCCATCGTCTGGAAGTCTATTGCGAGCCGGATGCCGCGGAAACCGTTATTGACGCTGCCCGTTCTTTCAATATTGACGCGCGGGTCGTCGGCCGTACGGAAAAGAGCCCGGACGGCAATAAGGTGTCGATCTGAAGCTAATGGGGAGAGTTCCTTTACAAATAGACTTTCCATCTAGTATAATTCATGCGTTATACCCTGCCTTGGTTTACGGGACTTGTCCGTCCTTTACTCAGACAGCGGTGTATAAATTAAGGAGGACTTATGGATAAAGCAGAAAAACAAGCAATTATTAAGGAATACGCACGGCATGAAGGGGACACGGGGTCACCTGAAGTGCAGGTCGCTTTAATGACCGCCCGGATTGCCCATTTGACAGAACATCTGAAAGAGCATCCCGGTGACCATCATTCCCGGCGCGGGCTCTTGCAGATCGTCGGCGACAGAAGAGGTCTTTTGAATTATCTGATGCGCATTGACATTGAGCGTTACAGAAGCTTGATTGACCGTCTAGGCTTGCGTAAGTAAGAAAATTTTAAACAGGCGGGGTCATTGCCCTGCCTGTTTTATTGTGACAGAGCTCCGGCGCCGTAGTAGGTAGAAGGAAATGCTTCTCCCGGCCCGAAGGATGAGGACGCGAAGCGTCTGCTTCTACAGCCTACAGCCCGGTGACTCTGCAGAAAAGTGCAGAAAGAGAAAGAGAGTCTGAAAGAGAGTCTATGAGTAAAGAAGTTTTTAAAAAAGAAGTAGGCGGCCGTGAACTGGTCATTGAAATCGGTCAGCTCGGCCTTTTGGCCAACGGATCCTGTCTGGTCCGCTACGGAGACACGACCGTTCTGAGCAGCGCGACGGCTTCGGATACACCCAGGCCCGGGATTGATTTTTTCCCGCTGAGCGTCGACTACGAAGAAAAAATGTATGCAGTCGGCAAATTCCCCGGCGGTTTTCTGAAACGGGAAGGACGTCCGACCGAGCACGCCGTGCTTACCGCACGGGCCATCGACCGTCCGATGCGTCCGCTTTTCCCGAGCGATCTGAGAAACGATGTGCACCTCAATAATCTGGTGCTTTCGGTAGATCCCGAATGCTCGCCCGAATTTTGTGCGATGCTCGGTTCGTCCATTGCCGTCAGCATTTCGGATATTCCCTGGAACGGTCCGACCGCCAGCATCAACCTCGGTCTGGTCGACGGTGAACTGGTGATTAACCCGACCCAGGAAGAGGCGCACGAAAGTGATATGGACGTCACCCTGGCGGGTACCGCAGAAAAAATCTGCATGATTGAGGCCGGTGCCAATGAAGTGCCGGATGAGGACATGCTCGAGTACCTGGCGGAAGGCCATGAGGTCGTTAAGGAGCTCTGTGCTTTTATTTCCGATATTCAGGAAAAGGTCGGAAAAGAAAAATTCAGCTATGAATCCGCAGCCGTTCCGGAAGAAATTCAGCGTTTCGTGGATGAATTTGCCGGCGAGAAGGTGCTCAGCGGCATTATGGAAGGCGATAAAAGAATCCGTGATGCCAACATGGATGCCATTAAGGAAGAACTCGAAGCGGCACTGGAAGAAAAGTATCCCGAAGAAACGGAATTCCTCGGAGATGCCTTCGATAATCTGCAAAAGAAGATTGTCCGCGAATCGCTTTTCCGTGAACACAGACGTGTAGACGGCAGAGGCATTGACGAAATCCGTCCGCTTTCTGCTGAAGTGGGCATCATTCCCCGCATGCACGGCTCCGCGCTTTTCCAGAGAGGCCTGACGCAGGTCTTAAATGTGGTCACGCTGGCCCCGCTGTCCAAGGTTCAGGTTTTAGACGGTCTGGATGATCAGGAATACAAGCGTTATATTCACCATTATAATTTCCCGTCTTACAGCGTCGGCGAAGCAAGACCGAATCGTTCGCCGGGACGCCGCGAGATCGGACACGGTGCACTGGCCGAGCGTTCGCTTCTGGCGGTGCTGCCGGATGAAGAGGAATTCCCTTATGCCATCCGTTCCGTCTCTGAAGTGACGATGTCGAACGGGTCGACCTCACAAGGTTCGGTCTGCGCATCCTGCATGGCGCTTATGGATGCCGGTGTTCCGATTACCCGTCCGGTGGCCGGTATTTCTTCCGGTCTTCTGATTAATCCGGAAGATGAATCCGATTATCTGGTCTTTATGGATATTCAGGGCATTGAAGACTTTTACGGGGATATGGACTTCAAAGTGGCCGGCACCACGGAAGGCATTACCGGTATTCAGGTCGATATTAAAGTCGACGGCTTAAGCCTTGATATTATCCGCGATGCCTTTGCGATGACCCGGAAAGGCCGCCTTAAGATTATTAATGATGTGATTCTTCCGACGATTTCGGCGCCGCGCGAGGAACTGAGTCCTTATGCGCCGAAGATCCTGCAGACAGTTATTCCGGTGGACAAGATCGGCGAAGTCATCGGCAAGAGCGGCAAGGTGATCAATCAGATTATTGATGATACCGGCGCGCAGATTGATATCGAAGATGACGGCCGGGTCTTTATCTCGGCAGAGGATATTGATGACGCCGAACAGGCTTTGGCGATTGTGGAAGGCATCGTGACCGATCCGGAACCCGGCCAGGTCTTTGAAGGCCAGGTGACGCGCCTGATGAATTTCGGTGCTTTCGTCGAATATCTGCCCGGCAAGGAAGGACTCGTGCATATTTCCAAGATGTCCTGGGACCATGTCGATAAAGTGGAAGACGTGGTGCAGGTCGGCGATATCGTGAAGGTGACCGTGCTGGAGATTGATGATCAGGGCCGTATCAACCTTTCGATGCGTGATCCGGATGAGAAACCGGAAAATTACAACGCCGGCAATCAGGGCAGAAGAGGCCGAGGCAAATCCTCCGGCCGCGGACGCCATGACAGAAGAAATAATGATCGGGACCGGGCGAAGGCCAGACCCAGAGCGCCGCGTCAGCGTCGTGATCGTTCTCAGGATTGAGAAAGGCTCAGAACCTTTCAGCTGTATAGAGAAAATGCCGTCTTCCGGGCGGCATTTTTCATGGGAGCAAGCATGAGCAGAAAATCAGATCAGAAAATCAAAATACTCTATGTGGCGGAATTTCTGCTGGAGTATTCCAGTGAAAAAACACCGGTAAAAGCACCGGATATCATTGCCTATCTGGCGGGAAAAGGAATTTCGGCCGAACGCAAGAGCATCTACGACGATATTGCCTGCCTGGAACGCTTTGGTTTTGACATCGGACGCAAGGCAGGCCCGGACGGCGGCTATTATGCGGCCCCGCGTCCGCTGGCTGCGGAAGATGTAAAGATACTGGCAGATGCCGTCAGTGTTTCCCGTTTCCTCAGCAAACGCAAAACGCGCGATCTGAAAGAGAAACTTGCCGCCTTGCTTCCGCGTCCCGAGCGCGGTCTCCTGCGTGAAAGCGTCCATGTGATGAGCCGGCAGAATCATCCGCCGGAAAATATTTATCAGACGCTGGATATTATCCGGAGGGCTCTGGCGAAAAAGAAAAGCATTGAGTTTTATTATACGGAGTGGTTTGTCAGCAAAGAAAACGGCCGGCTAAGCTACAGCCAAAGGCTGCGGCACGGCGGCAAGCGCTATTATGTCCATCCGCTGGCTGTTTTGTGGGATGACGTCAATTATTATCTGGTGGCCTATGAAAATGCCTCGGATATGATCCGGCATTACCGGCCCGACCGCATGGAAAAGCCGGAAATCTCCGAACGTCCCAATCCCGAAGGAAAAAAAGCGGCCCTGCGTTTTGATCCCGCCGTCTATTCGCCGGCTGTCTTTGATATGTTCAGCGGGGAAGAACGGCGCGTTATTTTCAGCTTTTCAGAAGAGGTGCTCGGGGCCGTGATTGACCGCTTCGGCGAAGATATCATTATTGAAGAGGGCGGCGAAGCCGGGGTATACCGGACCATTCAGACCGTCCGGATCAGCCCGCGCTTTTTTGCCTGGGTCCTGGCTTTCGGTGATAAGCTCTGCATTGCAGGGCCTGAGGATGTGCTGGATGAAATGAAAGACTTCCTGCGGGAGGCAGCGGGGCAGTATAAGATAAGAGAACAGTAAGTCTCTGATCTGAATTGAAAGGGCAAGGATGATGAATTTACAAGACTGGCAGACCGATGCATTGTTTGATTTAAGTGAAGTATCATTTGGGGCACTGCTTTCAGACTACCGCTATCCCTGGGAGATTTTGCCGGATCTGCCGGATCTTATCCTCAAAGCGGCCGAAGGGCTCGATCCGGCCGTGTATGAAAAAGCCGGGGATCAGATTTGGCTGGCGCGCTCCGTGAAGGGGGCTGAAGATGCTCATATAGAAGGGCCCTGCATCATCGGAGAAGACTGTATACTGCGTCCCGGCGTCTATATCCGGGGGGCCCTGCTGACGGGACGCCGCTGTGTGCTCGGCCATGCCTGTGAGTTTAAGAATGCGCTCTTGCTTAATGAGGCAGAAATTCCGCATTTCAATTATATCGGGGATTCGATTCTGGGAAACCGCAGCCACTTCGGGGCCGGCGCCGCTGCGTCGAATTTCCGCCAGGACAAGGCGCCCGTCAAAATTCATCTGAGCGCGACAGAATATCTGGATTCGGGGCTTCCGAAAATGGGGGCTGTGGTCGCGGATGATTGTGAAGTCGGCTGCAATCCCGTACTGAACCCGGGCAGCCTGCTCGGGAAAAGAGCCAGAGTCTATCCGCTTAGCCAAAGCCGGATTGCCGTGCCCGCGGATACGATTTTAAAGCCGGATCAGAGCATGCAGCCGCTTGCCGATGACACGCCGGCTGCGGATGTCCGTACAAATCCGCTGAGAAATCCGGCAGATAAAGACGCATAATTGCCGATCTGTGCGCGGAACGGTAAAATGTGAATAAACACAGTCATTATTTATTATAGGAGGCAGTTTATGGAAACAATTTTGGTGACGGGCGGAGCGGGTTATATCGGTACACATACACTGATCGCTCTTTATGAAGCAGGCTATCAGGCCGTGGTCATAGATAATTTTTCAAACTCTGTGCCGGAGGCGCTGCACAGAACGGATAAAATCATCGGAAAAGAAATTCCCTTTTACGAGGCCGATGTCCGGGATGAGACGGTTTTGGAAAAGATTTTTACAGAACATAAAATCGAGGCCGTTATCCATTTTGCCGGCTTGAAAGCCGTCGGGGAATCCGTCGAGAAACCGATTGAATATTATGATGTCAATCTCAATACCACCCTCAGCTTGCTGAAGGTCATGCGCCGGCATAACTGCAAGCGTTTTGTGTTCAGCTCGTCGGCAACCGTTTACGGCCTTCATAATAAATCGCCGCTCAGCGAAGACCTGCCGACGTCCTGCACAAATCCATACGGCTGGACCAAACTGATGAACGAACAGATCCTCACGGATGCCTGTGTGCCGGACAAAGAGCTCTCGGTGGTGCTGCTGCGTTACTTTAATCCCATCGGCGCGCATGAATCCGGAACCATCGGCGAGAACCCGGTCGGTATTCCCAATAACATTATGCCGTATATCACTCAGGTGGCTG
>CALLQJ010000003.1 GCA_938014865.1 uncultured Fastidiosipila sp. | reverse complement strand
ATCGCATCCGCTACGGCGAATTCCGTCTGAATGATCAGTTCTATCGTATTCCGAAAGACAGCGAACATGTCTGCCACAGCGGAGACGGCGGTTTTCAGAACCGGGTCTGGAGCTGTGACGAATCCCGCGACGGGCGCGTGAGCTTTTCTTACCGGGCAGCGGATAAAGAATGCGGCTTTCCCGGCAATCGCAAGGTCAAAGTCAGCTACTCCCTGACGGAAGAGCGCGAACTGATGCTCAGCTATGAGGGGGAGACGGATCAGGATACGATTTTTAATCTGACCAATCACAGCTATTTCAACCTCAACGGCGAGGGCAAAATCTACAATCAATATGCAGAAGTGAATGCGCCGTTTATCACCCCCGTGGACCTGAGCCTGATTCCGACCGGAGAAATTCTTTCGGTCGAGGGCACGGGCTTTGATTTGCGGGAGGCAAGAAAGCTTGAAGAGGTGGTCAAATCGGATGAAGAAGGCATTGCGGCCGTGGGCGGCCTGGACCACAATTTTGTTCTGGCGGCCGAGGAAAGAGGCGAACTTCGCTATGCGGCGCGTCTGATGAATCCGGACAGCGGAATGCAGCTGGTCTGCTACACAACGGAGCCGGGCGTTCAGGTCTATACCGCCAATATGCTGGACGCGTATAAGGGCAGCGGCGGGAGGACCTTCGGAAAGCATGCCGGGATTTGCTTCGAAACACAGAATTTCCCTGCGGCGCCTAACATTTGTCATTTCCCGGATCCGACCGTCCGGGCGGGGCAAAAGTATACGAGTCAAACGATTTATTCTTATGTAAAAATAACGACTTAAGATAAATTCTCACTCGTGTTATACTGGGGACAGCCTGGTTGGTGCTTTCCATTTTTGAACCTGCATTGACTGAAATAGGGAGCTCGGGTCAAACGGAATACTGCCGAGCCCGCTTCGACGGGAAGGCATAAGACCGTTGCAGAGCACCCACCTGACTTGATTGGTTAGGTGTCAAAAGGGGAGGTATCAGCCGGGTCTTTATTTGAGCAAAAATCCTTTAAAATAAGGGTAAAGATAAATACATCATTATAAAACCAGCAGCAATACGCCGGAGGTTAGATATGAAAATATTTAATACACTGACACGCCGAAAAGAGGAATTCGTTCCGCTTGAAGAAGGCAAGGTAAAAATCTATTCTTGCGGTCCGACGGTATATAATTATTTCCATCTCGGCAATGCCCGTCCTTTTATTACCTTTGATACCTTAAGACGCTACCTGGAGTATTTGGGTTACGAGGTCAGCTTTGTGCAGAATTTCACGGACATTGACGACAAAATGATCAGCGGGGCCAAAGCGGAAGGCGTGAGTGTGAAGGAACTGGCCGATCATTACATCGAGGCCTATTTTGAAGATGCCCGCGGCCTGAATATAAAAGATGCGACCGTGCATCCGCGTGCGACCGAGTGCATTGAGGATATTGTGAATATGGTCAAGACCCTGGTCGATAAAGGCTATGCCTATCCCGCCAAGGACGGCGTTTATTATGCTGCCCGGAAATTCAAAAATTACTGCTGCCTTTCGGGCTATGACATCGATGACTTAAGACAAAATGTCCGAAAAGATGTGATGGCCGAAAGCGGCAAAAAGGATCCGGCGGACTTCGCGTTGTGGAAGTTCAAAAAAGAGGGGGAGCCTTACTGGCCGAGTCCCTGGGGCGACGGGCGCCCGGGCTGGCACATCGAATGCTCCGTGATGTCCACGAAGTATCTGGGGGATTCGATTGATATTCATGCCGGCGGGCAGGATTTGATTTTCCCGCATCATGAAAATGAAATTGCCCAGTCCGAAGCGGCGACGGGTAAACCTTTTGTCAAGTACTGGATGCATAACGGCTTTATCACCGTTGACAATGAAAAAATGTCCAAGTCAGAAGGCAATTTCTTCTTGGTACGGGAAATTGCGGAGAAATACGGCTATATGCCGATCCGCCTTTTCATGCTGAATTCCCATTACCGTTCACCGATCAATTTCAGCGATGAACTGATTCATTCCGCCGCGTCCGCCTATAAAAGGATCGAGACCTCCCTGAAAAATCTGGACTTTGTCCTCGCACAGCCCTTTGAGGCAGATGCGGAAAAAGAGGCGGCACAGGAAAAAGAATTGACGAGCGCCTCAGAAGAGGCCGAAGCAGAATTCCGCCGTTCCATGGATGATGACCTCAATACGGCGGATGCGCTGGCGGCTGTATTCGAATTGGTGCGAAAAGTGAATATTGCCTTGTCTGAGCCGGCGTCTGAAGCAGGCCTTGCGAAGGCAAAAGAAGTCCTGCTGCGTCTTTTGGATGTTTTAGGGCTGCGTTTTGAACTTGAAGATGAGATTCCGCGCGAGATCCGCGAATTGGCCGAGGCCCGGCAAAAAGCCAAGGAGGCCCGCAATTATGAAGAGGCGGACCGCCTGCGTGATCAGATCAGCGAAAAAGGCTATAAGGTTACGGATACGCCGCAGGGCCCGCATCTTGAGGCGGACGTATGAGCGAAGCCGTCATCGAGGATGCAGCGCAGCTGCCCGCCCCGACCCTGGCCTATATAGGCGATGCGGTTTATGAACTTTATGTGCGCGAGGAAATGCTGAAAAGGCATCGGACCAAAGCCTCGCGCCTGCATTATCTGAGTGTGCACTATGTCCGGGCACAATTTCAGGCGGAGGCGGCGGTACGGATTCTGCCGCAGCTTTCCGAAAAAGAAGAAAATATTCTTCTGCGCGGACGAAATGCCAATCAGGGCGCGACTGCGAAACATGCGGCGCCGCAGGAATACCGCTGGGCGAGCGGACTGGAAACATTAATAGGCTATTTATATCTGGCCGGGAAAAAGGAGCGTCTGCAAGAGCTCCTGCCGGCCATTTTGCATGAGGAGACAGAGGATGAGCCGGGGCAGACATAAGAAAAACCAAGCGAGCAAGCGGCGCGGCCGCGCCCGGAGCGGCGGGGGAGGCAAAGGCGGCGGGACAGCCGCTTCCATGCAGCCCGAAGAACGCATCGAAGGCAGAAATGCGCTGACGGAAGCGCTGAATGCCGGCCGGAAAATTAAAGAGGTCTGGTATCTGGATTCGGCCGATCAGAATAAAGCGGACCGCAGACTGCAGGAGATACTGCAGCGCCTCAGAGCGGAGGGGGCTGTGCTGCATCCGACGGAGCGCCGGCGCCTTGATGAGATGGCCGCTACGTTCAGCCATCAGGGCATCATTGCACAGGCAGAGCCCAGGCGCTATGCCGAAATCAGCGAGATGCTGGCACTGGCCGAAGCGAGGGACGAAGCGCCCTTTTTAATTCTCCTTGACCGCATACAGGATTCCGGCAATTTAGGTGCTATCCTGCGTACGGCAGATGCGGCCGGTGCCCACGGGGTCATCATTCCGAAAAGACGTTCGGCCTGTCTGGACGCTGTGGCCGCGAAGGCCTCTGCCGGGGCCGTTGAATATGTCTTGTGTGCGCAGGTGACAAATCTGAATCAGACAATTATTGAGTTAAAAGAGCAGAATATCTGGGTTGCGGGACTCGGCATGGGCGGCGACAATATTTTTTCAAGCGATATGCTGCAGCTGCCGCTCGCCCTTGTGATCGGCAATGAGGGCGAAGGTCTGTCCCGTTCCGCGGAAAAGCATTGTGACTTCATTCTGGGCATTCCGCAGCGCGGGAAGATTAATTCCCTGAATGCGTCGGCGGCGGCCGCGGTGGCGATGTATGAAGTACTGCGGCAGCGTGAGGCTGCGGCAGATTGAGGCAAGCCGGGAGACGGACAAGACGATGCGCCATGCAGAGATGAAAGATGAAGATTTAGCGCTGAAAGCCAGGGCCGGCGACGAAGACGCTTTGGAATGTCTTTTAGAGCGCTATAAACCCCTGATGCGCAGCCTGGCCGGCCGTTATTATATCCGCGGTGCGGATAATGACGATGTGATCCAGGAAGCCATGATCGGATTATTCAAGGCGGTGCAAAGCTATGATCCCGCAAGCGGCCTGTCGTTTTCTGCCGTCGTTTCCCGGCGCAGCGAACAGGAAATCATCGATGCCATCCGCAAGGCGGAAGCCGGCAAGCATTCGATTCTGAATGACTCACTCTCGCTGGAGCATTACTATCCGAAGAGCGAAGAGGAGGCGATGCGTCTCAGCGGCACGGCACAGAAGCCGGCGCGCAGCACAACAGAGGCGGAGGAAGAGATACTGCAGACGCTGCGCAGCCTCAAAGAAAAGCTGAGTGATCTGGAATACAAAATACTGCGGCTTCGCCTGAAGGGTTTATCCTATCGGGAAATCGCGGAACGACTTGAACTTAAGAACAGCAAAAGCGTCGATAATGCCCTGCAGCGCGTGCGCCGCAAGCTCCGGGACCGGGCCTGATCTTCAAAAAGATTCAAAATTGTTCACTTGCTTGTCATAATCTTGCCGCCTTATTATAATCTAGATTGATTCACTATAAAGGGGAGCTCTTTTGAACAGGAAGTTTGCCGGACATGTTTATCTTCTGATTATCCTGGCTGCCGTGGCAGTGCTGGCTGCTTCTGCCTTCTTTTTTACCCGTTATCTGGAAAAACAGACCCGTGACAATACAGAGGTCAGCATCTATCTGTCGCAGGAAACCGAGGCCTCCGGGACTTCGCAGAAAGAATTCAGCCCTGATCCGACCACCGCAGACAGTGAAGCCTTGGTCGGGGCGTCTTCCGCAAACGATATTCTGCAGACCTTAAGTGAGAGCATCAATAATCCGGATGCGGTCGGGAATAATTACCATGCTTTCCGCAAAGGCCAGCTCGATGATATTTCGGCCGAAGAATACCGGCTTTATGTCAAGCTTCTGAGCGAGATCATGAACGGCCGGACAGAGTCGTATTCCGGGATGACCTACTCCGAGCGCAAGCTGACCGCTGAGGCCATGCTCGAACACGATCCGGAACTTCTTTCATTTCTGGAAAATGCCGTTTTTTACTGGTTTGAATACCGCAGCGGCGATGATACTTTGAAGCTGCCGATCCTGCTTTCAAAAAATACCAAAGGACAGACCTATCTTTCCCGCGAATGGGTCAAGTCCTGTCTGGAACTGCGTAATTTCTCCGCCCTCTACTTCGGGGCTTTGCTCGATCAAAACTATGAGTCAGCCGTCAAGCTGATGTACTCCGCCGATCCGGATGAAGCGATTATCAGGCAGAAGACGGATCAATTAATGGCCTTTTACCGTGATCATGCTGCGAACGATGAAATCCGCAATGCCGATATCATTTCCCTGCGTCTGGATGCGGTAAGTTTTGCCGTTCCGCTTAATGACGCTCCGATAGAGCGTGATGCTGTGATTGCGGCAACGGAAAGCAGCCGGGAAAGTGAAGAGACAAAGAGCACAGAGACCGCTCCGGATGCAGGCACAGAGGCGGGGGACACAGAAGAAACGGGACTTAGGGAAACAGAGCCGGGGGAAGCCGCAGACGTTTCAGCCGCAGAAGTTTCCGGAATGCCGGAGGTGACAGATGTCTCCGGCAAAGCGGAGAGCGAAACAACGCGGAACAAGGGCACGGATGCGGATGCTCCGGATGCCCCGGAAACGACGGAAGCGGCGGGCACGAGCCCGGCAGAGGGCGAAACAGCCGTTTCGCAGGCGGATTACCATTATGTCACGATTTATAAACGAGA
>CALLQJ010000002.1 GCA_938014865.1 uncultured Fastidiosipila sp. | reverse complement strand
TTTCCAGATAAAGCTGGCCGCTCACTTTAAGCGGATACTCGGGATAATGGCTCCGGGCATAGGAAACAGCAGCTTTCAGCACCCGGGTGCCGGCCCCGCATTCCCGTCTTTTCCGATCCGTAATAAAACGGCCGAATTTGACATAATCCTGTCCTTCATGCGGCAGGATGAGCCGGGCATAGGACACAAGCCCGCCTTCCCCGTCAAGCAGGGCAAAATGCTTGGACACGGCATCGAGTCCGTCCATATCCTGGTAAACACAATTTTGTTCCACAACAAATACTTCCGTGCGAAGACGCAGGATCTCGTATAGAAGCTCTGCCGTAAGCTCTGAAAAATCTTTTATGATCAGGCGGTAATCCGAGGCCATCTTCTCTCTCCGTCTCTAAACCGTCGGTACTCTCTTATCACGCTCTCAGGACTTCGCCTGCAGCAAGGCTTCGATCGCCACACTGCCGCCCCGCACCACTTCGTAGCGGTTCAAGAAGAAACGGTTCAGCAGGCTGAGCAGTTCATTATTGCGTTCGGCGCTGTGCACGGACTGGATTTCAATGCGGTTTTTATCATAATCGATAATATCGATATCAAAGACTTTTTCGATGCGGAAAAGCTCCCGCTTATCCTGCTCCGTGCAGTTATTGATCCTGACAAACATAATCTCCTTCATATGCTTCGGCACATCGGTAAAATCAATCACCTTAATCACTTCCACCATGCGGTTTAACTGCTTGAGGATCTGCTCAAAGGTCTTATCATCCGCCATGCAGATAATCGTCATCCTGGAAATGCTTTCATCTTCCGTTTCGCCCACGGTCAGTGAATCCAGATTATAGAGCTTACTCGAAAAAAGCCCGGCAATCCTGGCCAGCACACCGACTTCATTTTCCACGAACAAGGAGATCCAGCGTTTTTCCAAAAGATCTTCTTTTTTATTTCTGCGCTGATTCATACGTCACTCCAAAATCATTTCATCCAGGGCATAGCCGGAAGGCACCATCGGGTAGATATTATCTTCCCGGCCGATCATGCATTCAATAAGCATCGGCCTCACGCGCTCTTTTTCCGCTTCCGCCAAGGCTGTATGATAGTCTTCCGGGCTCCGGACCCTGACGCCCCGGCAGTCATAGCTCTCGGCGAGCTTTACAAAGTCCGGCACATAAAGCGGCGGGCAGTTTTCATTAGGTCCCCGGCAGTTCTTAGGGCAATAGCGGTTCATCCGAAGACAGGTCAGGGCGTAGTTGCCGTCATAGAACATTTCCTGCATCTGCCTTACATTCCCGAGGTATTCATTATTCATAATGATAATGATGATCGGCAGTTCCCAAAGGCGGGCGGTCGCCAGCTCCTGGCTGTTCATCTGAAAGCCGCCGTCCCCGTTAATGCTGATCACCCGGGTCTTGCGATTGCTCAGCTGAGCGCCGATGGCCGAGGGCAGGCCGAAACCCATGGTCCCCAGGCCGCCTGATGTAATCAGCTGACGCTTCTCATTTAGTTCCACCCACTGCGAGGCCCACATCTGATTCTGCCCGACATCCGTCGTCATGATGAAGTCCTCAAATCGTTCGTTGATCGCCTTAATAATCACTTCAGGATTGAGGGCGCTGCGGCTGTGCATGCTGATCTGATATTCCGAACGCCAGGACGCCAGACGATCGATCCAGTTTCCGACCGCAAGCGGCTTTGCTTTTTCCAGCATCGCTTCGATCGCGTTGCCTGCGTCGGCGACAATCGGAATATCCACTTCGATATTGCGTGAAATGCTCGCCGGATCAATATCAACATGGACGATCGTGGCTTCCGGCGCAAAACGCTCCAGATTGCCCGCGATCCGGTCACTGAAGCGGCAGCCGATAGTAAAAAGCAAGTCACACTCGCTGACGGCGTGATTGGCCGCATAGGACCCGTGCAGGCCGATATTGCCGAAATACAAGGGATGATCCGTCGGCACGGCCCCCTTGCCCATTAAGGTTGTCACCACCGGCACCTGCAGGCGGTCCAAAAGCTTTGTCATCTGCCGCTGGCTGCGGGAGACATTAACGCCGCCGCCTAAGAGGAAAACCGGCCGGTAAGCTTTTTCCAGGGCTTTCATCGCTTTTTTAAGCTGTCCCTTGTGAACATTCTCATTCGGTTTATAGCCTCTGACATTGACCTGCTCCGGATATTCCGCACTCCCCATCGCCGTCTGAATGTCTTTGGGAATATCCACCAGCACCGGCCCGGGTTTGCCGCTGGCGGCAATATAGAAAGCTTTTTTCAGAATGGTATTTAAATTCTCCCTCTCCCGGACGACCACGGCATATTTGCAGATATTGCGCACCACGCCGACAATATCAATTTCCTGAAAGGCATCGTTGCCGATCAGACTGAGCGGCACCTGTCCGGTAATCAGGACCAGGGGCACCGAATCAAAATTTGCCGTCGCAATCCCGGTGACCAGGTTGGTAGCGCCGGGGCCGGAGGTCACCAGGCAGACCCCGGTTTTCCCGCTCGCCCGGGCATAGCCGTCGGCAGCATGGACCAGTCCCTGTTCATGCCGCGGCAAAACGACATTTATATCCTCACACGCTGATATCGCATCGAACATATCCAGACAGGAGCCGCCGGGATAGGCAAAGAGATCACGGACTCCTTCTGCACGTAAAGCTTTGACAAGCAGCTGCGCACCGCTGATTTCCATGGTCAGTCCTCCTTATAAGTTTTCTTGTATTCTTTCTACCTTACGTGCCGCGTAAAAAGGAGGCAAGCCCTGCGCACGATAAGTCTGTTCACGTTCACTTTTTATAAAAATTTAAGAACGATCAATCTTTAATTTCCAGCGCCTCAAAGCCGCTGCTTTTTACCTGACTGCCGTCCGGCAGCACCCACATCGCTTCCGTGTCCTCCAGGCTTTCAATCAAGGCTTTGCCCGCGTCCAGATCCGAATTAAATAAAGCCGTCGAAAGCCCGTCCGCCAGGCCGGAATCTTTTGTATAAACCGAAACCTGTAAAAATCGTTCTTCGGGAAAAAGCGTCTCGGGATCAATAATATGATGGTAGCGTTTCCCGTCCACCACATAGTAGCGTTCATAAAGGCCGGAGGTCACCAGCGAATAATCGTTCATGCCCAGGATCGCGAGATTCGGCTCTTGCTCCCGTTTCTCAATTTCCGGATTTTCCACTCCGACCCGCCACGGCTCCCCTTTGGCATTGCGGGCCCCGATGGCCCTGACGTTGCCGCCGATGCTCAGCAAAAGATGTTCCTCGCCCCGGGCCTCTGCCAGGCGGGCAACCTGCTCGGTCGCATAGCCTTTGGCTACAGCTCCCACATCCAGGAGCATCTCCGGGTCCTTTAATTCCACGGTCCCGGCCTGCCGGTCGATGATAAGATTGTCCGGATCGCAGTGCCGGGCAGCTTCCTCGAGTTCTTTTTTATCGGGAAGCGAGGCCTTTTCCGGCACGGCAATGCCCGCCGTTCTGTGGTCATGCCAGATCTTCAGCACACTGCCCATGGCAATGTTCATCTTGCCCCCGCTG
>CALLQJ010000001.1 GCA_938014865.1 uncultured Fastidiosipila sp. | reverse complement strand
GGACGGCCGGCGGCTGGGCGGATATTATTAAACATATGATTCTGCCGGTGGCGGTGATGGTCTTTTCCGTCGTCGGGGTGAATATTCGTTATATAAGAGCGAGCATGCTCGAAATTATGGAACAGGATTATCTGCGCACCGCGACCGCCAAAGGGATCGGGAGGCGCAAAGTCATTTCCAAGCATGCGCTGCGAAATGCGCTCCTGCCGATTGTTACGGTCTTCGGCCTGCAGGTGCCCATGCTCTTTTCCGGTGCCGTGGTCATCGAGCAGGTGTTCTCCTGGCCGGGTTTGGGGCTTTTGACCATGACGGCGATTTTAAACCGGGACTTTCCCTTGATTATGGGGGTCAGTCTGCTTTCGGCGATTGTTGTCCTCTTAAGTAATCTCATCACGGATATTATTTATGCCGTGGTGGATCCGACGATCGAATACAGCTGAGAGGGGAGGCGCTTATGGCAAAAGAAAATAAAACGATGAAAAAACGACAGGAAGAGCGCTCCCTGGCGGAAAAGATTGCACATGAGACGTATTTTCAGACCGTCTTCCGCCGCTTTAAACGGCATAAGCTGGGCTTTGTCAGCTTGATTTTCCTGGCGGTGATGCTCGTCTTGATCTTCCTCGTGCCGCTCTTTTCTCCTTATGATCCGAACGGCCTGACTTCAGCTTTTAGTGCGCCGCCTTCTGCCGAGCATCTTCTCGGGACGGACCAGGTCGGGCGGGATATGCTGACCAGGCTTTTTGTCGGTGCCCGTGTATCTTTGTTTGTGGCATTCATGGCGACGGCGATTGCGACGGCGGTCGGTATTGTCCTGGGGCTCGTCTCCGGCTATTTCGGCGGCTGGATTGATATTGTGGTGATGCGCGTGACGGACATGGTGATGTCCTTTCCGTACCTCTTACTGGTGCTGGTCGCGGCTGCGGTCTTTAAGCCGGGCATGTGGAACATCATTTTGATCCTGGGTTTTGTAGACTGGCCGGGCATGGCCCGTCTGGTCCGCGGCAATGTGATGTCGCTGCGGCAGGCCAACTATGTGCAGGGCTCACGGGTGGCCGGCATGCCGACCCGCTAGATTCTTTTCCGGGAAATTCTGCCGAATACCATGGCGCCCGTTCTGGTGAACGCGACCTCGGTGATGGCGCTGACGATGTTAGACGAAGCGGCTCTGAGCTTCTTGGGCATGGGGGTGCAGGCCCCGACGGCCAGCCTCGGGAATCTTCTGAACGTGGCGCAGTCGTATACGATTTTAGAGGATAAGACCTGGATGTGGCTGCCGCCCGGCATTATGATCATTCTTCTGGTGGTGGCGATTAACTTTGTGGGGGATGCGCTGCGCGATGCATTAGACCCGCGTAATCTGCAGTAAAAAGGGGAGCGATGTGATATCGCTCACTTTTATTCTTGCAAAAGCAAAGGCATAACTTATACAATTCACTTAGTAATATACGATTCGTTTACAACATTGCATTCCCGCTTCGGGAAGCGATAGGAGGTAAAGAATGGAAACGAAAAGTGCAGCGCTGCCTGAGCGCAAACGCAAAACCAGGCGTTTGACGCTTTTGGCAATTCTTTTATGTCTGGAACTGCTTTTGCTCTTCACGCCTTTGGGCTTTGTCCCGATCGGGCCGGTCAATGCCACGACCTTGCATCTGCCGGTCATCTTGGCGGGCATTCTCCTGGGACCATGGGAAGGCGCCGGGCTGGGCCTGGTCTTCGGACTGTCGAGTCTCATCAAAAACACCGTCGCGCCGACCATTACCAGTTTTGTCTTCTCGCCTTTTTACAGTTTAGGTGAGTTTCAGGGCAACGGCTGGAGCGTCTGGATTGCCATCGGACCGCGTATCCTTTTAGGATTGCTGGCGGCTTTTATTTACCGGGGATTGAAAAAACTGCTTAAAAACGGCACGGCCGCGGCCGGCATCAGCGCCGCCGTCTCGACCTTCCTGCATACCTTCCTGGTGATGGGCAGCATCTATGTCTTCTTCGGACGTGAATATGCGGCCGCAAGAGATCTCACGCAGTCCGCACTGCTGACAGTCATCGGCAGCGTCATCTTCGTCAACGGCTTGGCGGAGCTGGTTTTGGCGGCCCTTGTCGTGATTGCGGTGTACCGCATATCCGAAAAAAGGCTTGAGAGCATGACTAAGTAAATTTCACAGGAACCGGCCGCTCCCTGATGAGCGGCCTTTTTCCTGTTTAAAAGGGAGGATAGTCTATGGAAAAAAGACGTATTGCAATCGGAATCAGCGGCGGAATCGCCGTCTTCAAAGCAGCACAGCTGGTCAGTAATCTCAGCAAGACGCATGATGTGCGTGTGATGATGACTGAACATGCTGCGGAGTTTATGTCCCCTTTGACCTTTGAAACGCTGACGGGGCATGAAGTGTATAAGGATATGTTCAAAGACGGCCTGCACCATACCTCCGTTCCGCACATTGATATCGCAAAGTGGGCGGATATTATTATTCTGGCACCGGCTACCGCGAACCTGATCGCCAAAGCGGCCAACGGCATTG